>CAZKCB010000380.1:0-1502 GCA_964550965.1 uncultured Oscillospiraceae bacterium | reverse complement strand
GGAAAGACTGTCCTGTGTTTTCGCTTAAAATACGGTTGAGTTTTTCTCTTGTCTTGACAATTCTTTCGGCATGGATCCTCATATCCTCAGCTTGTCCGCTCATTCCTCCAAGCGGCTGATGGATCATGATTTCCGCATTCGGCAAGGCAAAGCGTTTTCCTTTTGTCCCTGAGGAGAGAAGAAATGCTCCCATGCTTGCCGCCATACCTATGCAGATCGTTGATACGTCTGGCCGGATATACTGCATCGTGTCATAAATCGCCATTCCTGCAGTGATCGATCCGCCCGGGCTGTTGATGTAAAAACTGATATCTTTGTCAGGATCCTCTGATTCGAGAAAGAGAAACTGCGCAATCACCAAACTGGCGGTATGCTCGTTGACTTCTTCTCCAAGAAATACGATCCTGTCTTTAAGCAATCTGGAATAAATATCATACGAACGTTCACCGCGATTGGTCTGTTCGACAACGATCGGAATCAAAGACATACTGGCACCCCTTTTGTTCTTACAACATTAATATTACTCAATAACAGCATTTTCAAACAAGAAATCGATTGCTTTCCTGTTCTTAATGTCCTTACCAAGATAGGCAATTCCCTCTAAGCTCATCATTTCTTTGAGTTTTTCTACTTCCATCTTGTACTGTTCTGCCATAGCTGCAATTTCGTTGTCAATGTCTTCATTTGAGACAGTAAACTTCTCTGCATCAGCAACAGCTTCTACAACAAGACGAGTCTTGACCTTTTTATAAGCATCCGGCTTGACTTCTTCTCTGAAAGACTCAACATCCTTGCCGAGATATTCAAAATATTTTTCGAGTTCCATTCCCTGATAACGAAGCTGCTGGTCAAATTCTTTCAGCATCTCGTCGATCTGCTCTTCGATCAGAACTTCGGGAACATCAACTTCAGTTGCTTCGTATACTTTTTCCAGGATCAGGTTTTTAACATTGTATTCAGCCTTTTCTACTGCGGCCTTTTCAAGTCTGACTCTGGCATCTTTTTTCAGTTCTTCGATAGAATCAAATTCGCTGACATCCTTTGCGAAATCATCGTCGAGAGCCGGAAGCTCTGTTGCTTTGATCTCATGGACCTTGCATTTGAATACAGCTTCTTTGCCTGCGAGTTCATCACTATGATATTCCTCAGGGAAGGTCACTTTGACATCTCTCTCTTCTCCAACGGTCGCTCCGACAAGCTGCTCTTCAAATCCCGGGATAAATGTGTTCGATCCCAAAGTCAAAGGCTGTCTCTCAGCAGTACCGCCGTCGAACTGATGGTCGCCGACAAAACCGGCATAATCGATCAGAACGGTATCGCCATTCTCGGCCGGACGTTCTACAAGAACCATTCTTGAATTTCTCTTCTGCAGTCCTTCGAGATCTTTTTCGATGTCTTCATCGGTAACGGGGATCTCGATCTTCGCAACTTTGATACCTTTGTAATCTTTGACTTCTACTACCGGCAATACGGTCACTTTTACGGTGACTTCAAAGCCTTTT
>CAZKCB010000379.1:0-1508 GCA_964550965.1 uncultured Oscillospiraceae bacterium | reverse complement strand
TATCATCGACGAAGTCCATATGCTGACGACTCCGGCGTTCAATGCTCTTTTAAAGACTCTCGAGGAGCCCCCCGAAAGGGTCATGTTTCTTTTGGCGACAACGGAACCCCAGAAATTCCCGGCAACCATCCTTTCGCGCTGTCTGAGACTGGATTTCCACAGGATACCGGAGCAGCAGATGAAGGATGGACTCCGCAATGTTTGTGAGCAGCTTTCCGTAAAGATTTCGGATAAAGCACTCGGTCTGATTGCCGCTAACGCTGACGGATCAGTCAGAGACGCGCTTTCTCTTCTCGACCAGTGTATTTCGGGAGGGAACAATGAGGTTTCAAGAGAAGATGTTCTGGAGTTTCTGGGAACTTCGGGTGAAGAGGTTTTTATCGAACTCACAGATCGGATCGAAGAGGGCAATCCCTCGAAGGCCTTGCTTTTGCTTTCCCGAATTCTTGGCGAAGGAAAAGATGTCCGCCAGATCATGAAAGACTGGATCGCTCATTACCGTAATCTGTTGATCACTAAATATGTGGATGATTCGGAAGATCTTCTCAACATGTCCGTTGAAAACATCGAACGGATCCGGGAGCAAAGTCAAAGACTCGCTCCGGAAGAACTCGACCGTTGCATTCTTGCGTTGTCGGATACTTTAACTGAAGCAAAATGGTCGGCACAGCCGCGTATCCTGCTTGAACTATGCATCGTCAGACTGGCGACCGGAATAAACGGCGCAGCAATGCAGACCCCCGGGTCCCGCGATCTGAAAATAGCAAAGGAAAAGCAGACGGCGGAGAGAAAAACAACTATTGTTGAAAATAATACAAATAACGAAACATTTAAAATTATTGAAAAAGTTGAAACTATTGAAAATAATAAAAATATAGAAAAAATTGAGGCTGTTCCTAAAAACAAAGAGCTGCCGGTCGGAGACCCTGACTTGGCAGCACTTTGGAGCAAGGTCACAAAGGATGCCGCAGCAGAAAAAGGAAGTCTTTCCATGCTGCAAAAGAGGAGCACTCTTGCGGCAGTCGGAAACCACGGATTCAAGGTTGAACTCACGAATGAGATCGCTCTTTCTATGGCTGAAGATAACGCAAGTGTCCTTGAGAATCTTTTTGAAAAGCATACGGGTCGCGTGCTGAAGATGGAGACCTCATTGGCAGAAAAAAAGGAAAGCGCCGCAAAGAAAAAAAGCGGAGAGCATCTGGCTGGAGAAATCGGAGATCTTTTTGGAATCGACGTTGAAGTCGAAGATGGCGAATAAGAGATAGTATATAAGGTATCGCAAAAAAAAATACAAGGAGAACGAACATGGGAAAAGGAATGAAAGCTGGTAAAAAGCCGAGCGTAGGCGGCGGACAGGCTTCTATGCAGAAGCAGGTACAGCAGATGCAGGCAATGCAGAAAAAAATGGAAGAAATGCAGGCTGAGATCGATTTGAAAGAAGTGACAGCTACAGCCGGAGGCGGCGCAGTCAGTGTGACGGTAAACGGCAAGAAAGAACTTGTTAAAGT
>CAZKCB010000378.1:0-1508 GCA_964550965.1 uncultured Oscillospiraceae bacterium | reverse complement strand
GAAGGACTTGCGAAAGAGCGCAAGATCCCGATCCAGTATGTAGAAAAGGCCGCGCTTGACAGAGCAGCAGCCGGCGAAGACGGCATAGGGAACCATCAGGGTGTGGCGGCCTATACATCTGCAAACCGTTATTATGAGGTGGAGGATCTGCTGGCAGCAGCCGCGGAAAAAGGAGAAGCTCCCTTTCTGATCCTTCTTGACGGCATTGAAGATCCGCATAACCTCGGGGCGATCCTCAGGACTGCCGATGGTGCCGGCGCGCATGGAGTGATCATTCCCAAACGCCGTGCCGCAGGACTTACAGATACAGTAGCTAAAGCATCTGCAGGAGCGATCGAATATGTTCCCACTGCTAAAGTCTCGAACCTGGCACAGACGATCGACCAGCTTAAAGAAAAAGGTCTTTGGATCGCTGCGTGTGATATGGGAGGCACTGTTTATCATAAAACAGATCTGACAGGGCCCATCGCAATCGTTATCGGCGGAGAAGGACAAGGTGTAGGCCGGCTTATTCGTGAAAAATGTGACTATGTTATCTCGATCCCTATGAGAGGTAAGATAACTTCTTTAAATGCCTCGAATGCGGCGGCGGTATTGTTGTATGAAATCGATCGCCAGAGATCCGAAAGCAAAAAATAGAGAGTGAAAGAAAACACACTATGCGAGGGGACGGAAGCAAGTGAAACAAAAGAGCGGTTGGGAAGAAGCGCATTCCGAAGAAGAACTTGTCGGATTGGCGCAAAACGGAAATGAAGAGGCCGAAGAATATCTGATCCGCAAGTACAAAAATCTTGTCAGGACCAAGGCCCGTTTGTATTTCATAATGGGAGCTGACCATGATGACATTATGCAGGAAGGCATGATCGGCATCTTCAAGGCGATCAGGAGCTATGACCCGGGCAGAAAGACCTCCTTCCATACTTTTGCGGATCTTTGCATCAACAGACAGATCATTACGGCTATCAAGCAGGCTGGAAGGATGAAGCATTCTCCCTTAAATACCTCTGTGTCTTTATCAAAACCTGTTTCGGCAGAGGAACAGGCTGTTACACTTGCGGAAACTCTTCCGACAGACAGCGACTCCGACCCGGAATCGCTTTTGCTGCTCAAAGAAGTCGTCGATTATCTCGAAGGCGACGGGCAGGGCTCTTTCAGCAGCTTCGAATATAAAGTGTGGAAAGAGCATCTTTTAGGGAAGAGCTACGGCGAAATGGCAAAAAGCCTTGGAAAATCAGCAAAATCCATAGACAATGCGATGCAGAGGACGAAGCGGAAAATAGCCCTTCATTTGGCCGGAAACAGATAAAAAACGCTTTGGAAATCAACTCTGAAAATAGTTGACAGTCCCCAACTTGTATTGTAGAATATGAAAAGTGCCACGCGACACAATATGCTGTTGTAGCTCAGTCGGTAGAGCACATCCTTGGTAAGGATGAGGTCGGCAGTTCGAATCTGCTCAACAGCTCCACCCATACCAGGACATTCTTCAACAGCAAAACGCTGTTTCT
>CAZKCB010000377.1:0-1524 GCA_964550965.1 uncultured Oscillospiraceae bacterium | reverse complement strand
CGGTCACATCATCAGAAATAACAGCGATTTTCTGATAGTCGCCGATTTTCTTGATATGGATTCCCGCGTCGGCAAGGATTTCTGAACCGATCAGGACTTTATAAGGATTGGAAGACGCTATTTCTAAGATTCTCATACACACACTCCGCTCGAATATTATTTGAATTTAGTATAACACAAAACGATTTCAGTGCAATTTTTTCTCTTTGCCATCTGTACCGGCAAAAGGTCTCCATAATCTTACAATTTCAACAGAATGCCTTGCGCTCAAGGGGTAAGTATTATACTATGTTATAAGGGACTTGTCTCAAAACAGCCCTTTAATTTGGAGGTAAAACATGAAAAAGTATATCCGTCTTTTGATCTTATTTCTTTTCCTTATCGTTTATTGTATCGGCTTTTTCAAGATGATCGCCCCGGTCGATGCGTTTCCGTTTCTGATCAAGGCCATCACTCTCGCAGGCCCCGTCTTTGTGATTTTCGGACTGATTCGGAAAAACTACAAAAACATAAAAGAACAGAGGTAGCAATATGCAGCAACCAACATTAGTAATCATGGCCGCCGGAATCGGCAGCCGTTTTGGTGGGCTCAAACAGCTCGCTCCCGTCGGTATTTCCGGCGAACCCATCATTCATTTTTCTTTGTATGACGCGATCGACGCCGGCTTTCAGAAGGTCGTCTTTATCATAAAGAAGGAACTCGAAAGCGAATTTCGTACCCTGATCGGCGACAAAGTCAAAGACCGGATCGAAGTTCACTATGCGTTTCAGTCTTTGGACAAGCTCCCCGCAGGCTATGCCATTCCCGAAGAACGCGTAAAACCCTGGGGGACCGGGCATGCGATCCTTTGCGCCAGAGAGTTTATCGACGGTCCTTTTGCGGTGATCAATGCCGACGATTATTATGGAAAAGATGCGTTCCGCGCCGTCTATGATTCTTTGCTTATACAAAAAGATGATGAGCTCTACCGTTTCTCGATGGTTGGCTATCTGATCGAAAATACACTGACCGAAAACGGGCATGTCGCCAGAGGCGTCTGCAGCTCGGAAGATGGTTTTCTGACAAACGTGGACGAACGGCTCCGCATCGAAAAACATGCTGACCGGATCGAATACACAGAAGACGACGGTGCGACCTGGAAAGGCATTGAGGCCGGAACCCTTGTTTCGATGAACCTTTGGGGGTTCACTACAGGATTTTTCACGGAACTCGAACGCCGCTTTCCGGCCTTTCTTGATCAGGCCATAAAGGAAAATCCGCTCAAAGGTGAATTCCTCCTGCCCCGCGTCGTAAACGATCTGCTTGTCGAAAAACGCGCTTCGGTCAAGGTTTTGCGCTCAAAGGACAAATGGTACGGCGTGACTTATAAAGAAGACCTCGAATCGGTAAAAACGGCGATCCAGGGCTTCCAGAAGAAAGTGCTGTACCCGGAGACTTTATATTAAGCATGACGCTAACCTATGGAGGCTTTATGGATGACTTTTTTTTGAACGGATTTTTAAACACTAAGGATTTTTTAAATT
>CAZKCB010000376.1:0-1550 GCA_964550965.1 uncultured Oscillospiraceae bacterium | reverse complement strand
AGAAGTTGTAGGACAAATATACTCGTTACTTTCAATGTTCTTAAGGCTTGCGCAATTTTGTCCATGCCCGTCGTTGAAACCAAAACAAGGCAGGCCGTTACAGTCAATCCGCATTTGATCATGATCGATGCAAAAATGATCCATCCTCTTGGATCAAATAAGGGATTTAATATTCCGATTCCGATAATCAGCGGTTCAACCATAAGCAGCCTTTTTAGGATCGGCATTAAAGGTAATTCTGCCAAAAGAATAAGTACCATCGGATAAAGGACAAATGGTAAAAGCCCGCTTATTTCGTATCCATTAAACGACGTAACTACAATCAAATAAACGATTGTAGTTAGAAGTTTTGGAATCGGATGTATTCTGTGTATGACAGTATCCTTCCGGGCTAAGTCATCTAATAGTCTGATGTTATATATTGAATCCACAATTTTTGACATATCGTCTATCCTTATCATAATAAAAGGGGGCGGGCATTCCGCCCCACCCCAATTTAAATCATCGTTGCTCTGCGATCTTAGGTTTTTTCTTTTTGAACACACTAATGATCAAACCGATCGATCCCGCCAGGCCAAGAGTCAAAGTTCCACCTGCAATTCCGGCGACACTGGTTCCCGCATAGCTATCAGTCTCACCTTCCGTTGCCTTTTTAAAGCTATAATCCGGTAAGAATGCCGTTTTGCTTTGTATCTCTGCCAGCATATCATGTATATTATCTGTTGCTTTTAATTCAGCGGTTCCGGCAGTTCGCTGCATTGACCATTCAAGTCCATCAGGGTCCGAAGAAGCAAACCAGGATACAAATCCACCAATAACTATTGCCGCGGCTAAAATCCCGGCAAGCACTTTTTTGATCGAAATACTGCCAAACGTTTCTCCGACCGCAGTGCGTTCAAGTATTTCCGGCCGCGCTTTCCAAACAAAGGTTACTACCGCGGCTGTCACAAGTCCCTCAGCAATACCAATTCCCAAATGAATCGGCTGCATCAGCAGGACAAAAGTATTAAAAGGCAATTCTGTCTTCCCCGAGAACAAGGTCTCTAGTACAACAGTGAAGGCCCCCATTTGCAAACCAACGATCGCCGAAGCCATCGAAGCTCCGAATATCCTGCCGGAAGTGAGACCTTTTCTTGTTATCCATTTGTAAATCAGAGGATATGCGATAAAACACGTATAAAATCCAAGATTAAATACATTGCATCCATAGGCAAGCAGCCCGCCGTCTCCGAAGAACAGCGCCTGAATAAGTAAAATAGAAGCCATTGTTAAAAATCCTGCATATGGACCAAGCAAAATTGCGAGCAGCATTCCACCACCAAGATGACCGCTTGCACCTGTTGCAGGTATCGAAAAATTGATCATCTGGGATGCAAAAACAAAGGCACCCATGACCCCCATCAACGGAACTTTCTTATCGTCTAAATCGTTTTGAACTTTTTTTATTGAGTAAGTAGCCACACAAACGGTGGCGGCCATCATTGTCCCACCAACTACTGGTGAAATCAGGGCATCTGCCATGTGCACAATAATTGCCTCCTTTTCTCAAT
>CAZKCB010000375.1:0-1559 GCA_964550965.1 uncultured Oscillospiraceae bacterium | reverse complement strand
TTAGCGCTGAAGCTTCACTGCGTGTCATCCCTCGTCACTGCGAAGTAGGCCAACCACATCTCATTCCTCGGGATTTGCGCGCCTTGAACTTGAACTTTTTTCTTTACCATCTAAATTTTGACTTTTTACAGGACTGTCAAGCGTGACCGAGGCTATGTGCGTATGCTTCATCGCTTCCAGACCGTCAGACCTGTTTGCGAAATATCTTTCATTCTGCATATCCGTATCCAGATCCTCCTGAAGCGTAAAACCAATCTTTTTTAATTCATCAAACAACTCTTTTTGGCGAAAAGCAGTAATCATTTCCTCACCGCGACGCTTTGTAAACTTTCTGACTTTCTTTATTGTTTTTGTATCCGGAATCTGGCCATCGTTATCGGAGCAGGCATAATCAAATACAACCTCACTTCCCTTTGCAGCACAAGAAGCAATCGCTTTAAAGGTGTCAAAAACAGCATTTTTTGTAAGATAGTATGTTGTCCCAAGCCAGGAAAAAAAAGCCGGATATTCATTTCGAAAAGGTGATGATGTCAGCACCTGTGCAAGAGACTCCTTCTCGAAATCTATTGGTATGTAAACCACATTTGACGGCAGGGTGAGACTGTTCTCAGACAGTTTCACCTTTTTCCATTCCTGGGTACTGGGATGATCGACCTCATAAATCTTCACCACTTCTTCAAGTTCGGAACGACGCAGGGCGAATGAATCCATTCCCGCACCAAGCAGAACATACTGCGAAATATCATTGCCAAATGCCTTTTCAAAACGATCTTCCGAATATCTGCTTCTGGCAAGTATCTGTCCGACGACAGGCCTTGCCCATCCGAACAGAAAATTAGCGGTTATAAGACGAAGAATAACTCTTTTCCGGATCATCCATTTCCATCGGCCTCCGATGAAATATGCTGCATAGGGGTCTTCAAATATCATCGGCTCGTAATTCAGCACAAAGTGGGCGGCGCGGGCGGCGGCTGCAGATTCAGCCGTAAGGCTTCTCCGGAAGTCTTTCATTGCGATCTCGCTTTTTAATTTGGTTGTGTCTTGATATTTCCGCTGTATTTCTATTTCATGAGTGAAAACCATAAAGTATGCCGAAAAGTTATAACAGGTTCAAAAATATGTCAAATAAAAGGAAAGATTGAATAGGTTTGACATGACGCCTTAAATTTACTAATAATTTTAACGAAATCTCCATTTTTCATAAAAAACATATCCAAATCATCAACCACAGGGGTAATTTCGTGGACAGAGCAAAAGCTTATTTTTCCGACAAATTCGAACATATTTTCGTCCTTGTCCTTCTTGTCGCTGTTGGCGTGATCAATTATTTTATCCAACAGAAAATCGCTTTTTTTAATTTTTATTTTCTGCCTGTGATTCTGTCAGGTTATTATCTCGGGCTTCGGAAAACCATTCTGGGGGCTATTCTCTGTATCCTGCTTGTTACGGCCTACACCATCGTTTATCCTCATCTTTTTATCATGCCGGCCACTATGCTTGACCTTTATCTTTACATTCTCACATGGGGAGGCTTTCTAATTCTCGCAGGTGCGGTTGTA
>CAZKCB010000374.1:0-1561 GCA_964550965.1 uncultured Oscillospiraceae bacterium | reverse complement strand
TCTCCAAGGCGCATCCGTGCAAGCAGATCCTCTTTGTGTGGCAAAATCAGAGTACCGTTGCGATCGGCAGGAATCAAAACCCCTGCAAGGAGTGTGATCTCACTCTGTTAAAAAACACCGGGGGAACTTTGGTTCGCCGTCTTTCGGGAGGGGGGGCGGTATTTCACGATGCAGGAAACCTGAATTTTACATTTGTTTCTGTTTACTCCGAAAGCCAAATGCATGAAAATATCGCGTTTATCATTGAGGTGCTGAAGAAAAATGGTATAGAAGCTTCTTTCAGCGGTAAGAACGATATTTTAGCAAAGGGCTGCAAAATCTCAGGCAATGCATTTTATACGAAGGATGATAGGTTGTGCCACCATGGAACTTTATTGGTCGACGTTGATTTTGAAAGGCTTGGCAGTTTACTTACCGTATCGGACAAAAAACTCAGATCAAAAGGAATCGATTCCGTAAAATCAAGAGTTGCAAACCTCAAAGAACTGAATCCGGGAATAAGCATCCTGTCATTAAAATCAGATATGACAGGCATGTTTTCCAAGTATGGATGCGGCGAATCGAATCCCGGCATTTTGATTTCTGAAAACACGGAGATCAAAGCATTGATGGACAAGTATAAAAGCTGGAACTGGAATTACGGTTCGTCTCCGGGTTTCGATATTGAAATTTCAGAGCGATATCCATGGGGCGAGGTCGAGGTCCACATACAGGTAACGGATGGATCCATTTCAGATGTGAAAGTCTACACCGATGCCCTTGATTTGCGCTTGCCCGAAGTAATTGAAAGATCTCTTTTCAAGACAACTTTTGACTATGATGCAGTGTATAGAGTGCTTCGCAAAATAGAGGTCTGAGAGAAAGAAAAACAAACGATCCAATCAAAATTGCCCCTCTTCTGAAAATGTAGTACAATAATATTTAAGACTTTTATAATCAATACTGAAAAAATACATTTGCGGGGGGCAACTATGGTTGGATCTATTTATAAAAAGAATTTCAATGGCGAAAAGATTGCATTGAAATTCAAAGAAAACAGTGTTACTTATGCCGAACTTGACCGAATAGTTTTATCTTATGCCTGTTATCTCAAAAAAAATGGCGTAAAAACAGGAGACAAAGTTGTTTTAAATTGTCTCAACTCTACGGAATTTGTATATTCTTATATGGGCACCGTAAGAAACGGTGCGATCATCGTTCCGATCAATCTTATGCTTACAATAGAAGAGATCATTTACATCGTCAAAGATTCTGAAGCGAAATTTATGATCGTGCATCCGCTGATCCTTCAAAAAACAGGATATACCAAAGAAAAAGTTGAAAACGCACTGGGGATCAAGCTGATCGTGCTCGACGAAGAATTTAAAAACGAGGTCGGAGAGGTTTCTACAGAAAACTTTGAAGAATTTTCGGATGAGAATGCGATTTCAACATACCTTTACACTTCCGGCACCACAGGAAAACCAAAAGCAGCAATGCTTACTCATAAAAATCTCGTTTTCAATGCAGAACAATGCTATCTCGGACTTACCGCAAAACCGGACGACATTTATATGTGTGT
>CAZKCB010000373.1:0-1593 GCA_964550965.1 uncultured Oscillospiraceae bacterium | reverse complement strand
CGAGCGCATCGGTCGCAGAAGCTACGATAAATATGATTCCGGCAGTATACCAGTGGCCGAGCATTAACAACACAACAAACACAGGTATCAATATGATTCTTAACATAGTCAATTTGTTTGGAAGATTCATCTCTTTTTTCCTTTGCCTTTCTGTTTTTCGTTTAAATTTCAACGTCTGTTTCTGTTTTTATATTCATTTTAACCGTTTATATCTGATCCGCATATTCACCGACCAGGTCGTAATCAAAAGCATCGACGATCCGAACTTTCACGATTTCTCCCGGAGAAAGTGCTTTGTCTTTTGCCGTAAACAGAACCGAAAAATCGATTTCGGGAGCATCATAGCGGCTTCTTCCGATATAGCTTCCGTCTTCTTCATCTCTTTCTTCAACAAGCACTTCCAAAACCGATCCGATCGCCGCCTGATTGTGTTCAAGCGAAATCAGCCTCTGGGCTTCCATGATCTTGTTGCGTCTTGAAACCTTGGTCTTTGGATGGACCTGCTCTTTCATCTCAGCAGCTGCCGTGCCCTCTTCTTTTGAATAGGCAAATACACCAAGGCGTTCAAATTTCATTTCTTCGACAAAAGAAAGCAGTTCTTCGAAATCATCTTTGTCTTCGCCCGGGAATCCCGTGATCAAGGTTGTTCGAATATGAATATCCGGAATTTCTTTTCTTAGTTTTTCAATGGTTTTGCGAATGGAAGCGTTTGTCGAACGCCGATTCATAGAACGCAGTATCTTGTCCGACGCATGCTGGATCGGGATATCAAGATAATGACAAATTTTTTCTTCTTTGGCCATGACGCGAATCAAGTCATCAGTAATTCGATCCTCATAGCAATACATCAGCCGGATCCAACGAACCGCGTCGATCCTGCAAAGCTTTTCGAGCAGCGCATAAAGCCTGTATTCTCCGTAAAGATCGATACCATAGGCGGTCACATCCTGCGCGACAAGAATAAGTTCCTTGCATCCAGAGGCAGCAAGGGTTTCAGCTTCTTTGAGTATTTCTTCTTCTTGTCTGCTCCGATAGGCTCCGCGGATAAAAGGGATCACACAATATGCGCAGATATTGTCGCAGCCTTCTGCGATTTTCAAATAGGCAGAATACGACCCACTGAGCTGATTTCGGCTTCCCCATTCAAGATATTCCTTTTCAGCAGCATTACAGATCACCTTAGCGGCACCTTTTTTGTATTCGGCCAGAAGTTCGGGAAGTTTCGGGTAGTCATTAACTCCCATAAGAATATCGATCTCCGGCAAGGCCTTCGTGAGCCCTTCACCGTAACGCTGGGAAAGACAGCCCGATACGATAAGCAGCGCGCCGTTTTCTTTGTACGCAGAAAGGTCAAGGATCCGATCGATCGATTCTTGTTTTGCATCGTTGATAAAACCGCAGGTATTGACGATCAGAACATCTGCGTATGCCGGATCTTGGACTATACTATGCCCTGCGTTTTCTAAAAGGCCTGAAAGCTGTTCCGAATCCGTTACATTTTTGGGACAGCCAAGTGTTTCAATAAATATCTGCATTTTTTCTTTGACAATGCAAATGCATCGTCCCCTTTCATTCTTGCTTAAGCATCTTCCG
>CAZKCB010000372.1:0-1598 GCA_964550965.1 uncultured Oscillospiraceae bacterium | reverse complement strand
TGGGGGACAAACTGATACCGCCTGCTGAACAAGAACGGCTGCTCATTCAGTTTGAAGAGTTTGAAGAGCAAGTCATGGGAAAAGGGACGCACGAGAGGCTGCACGAACTTCTTGAACAATTGGAATTAAAGTACCTATAGCCGCTGCGCAAGATAATATGCTGCATATCATTATTTTCCCGTAAAAACCTCCGTCAGTGTTTTTGCTGTCCGGTTTTAACCAAGCAGTCCGATCGCGAAAGATTTATGTATGCAAAATCTCGTATTTTTATCAGGCAGCTGTGAACTGCTTTTTGTGATCAGAAAAACAAAGCAAAAACGGAGCCAAGTCAGACACCGCGGCTCTTATTTAACCTACAAATGTGTTTGATCTGAAGTTGGAAAAGGGTATCATTCCAATGATTTTTTCAATTTCCGTATGCTTCATACCGTAGTAAAATTTGACATGGTCAAAAAATAAGCGTATAATCAATACATACCGTATTGCTGAGTCACTTTGTCCATAAATATCAAAGCGTGCATCAGACGGAAAGCTCAAGGATGATTATGAGCTTGACGCCTGTTTTATTTTGAGCCAAAAGCCAGGCAGTAAGGAACATGAGGAAAGGGGGTGGAGCCGATGAGCCAGAGAAGCGCATCAAAATCCGGGGAAAACTTTATCCGTGTGGTTCTGCACAGCGGTACAAGCGGGAACCCGTTGGGAGATGAAGAATTGGCAATATTCTGCCGCTGCAGTGCGGAAGCGCCGTCCATCACAGATGTAGATACCGACGGTTTGATCAGCTGGGTCAACAGCAATCCGGCCTGCAAGCGCAACCAGAGCAACGAGCGTTACAAACTATCCAGACAGGCCGATGCAGTGGCCGTGATCTTCTTGAGTGACAGAGAAATATTGTCGTGCAAGTGCGCCAATCGCATTTTTCCGAGCTGAAGACACACATATTTTTACGGAACAGCTTGTAATGTCACCAATAGTGTGTTACAGTAAGCAGGCTGTGTAACAGCATGGCGTTAATTGTATTTTTTGAAACTAACCTCCTCTCTATTATTTGGAGCGTCGAAATCAAGAAAGCATTAAATCCAAATAATAAAATATAGGAGGACTTTAAAATGGCTGACAAAACACTTTCGTGCAGAGACTGCAATGCTGAATTCATATTCAGCGATAGCGAGCAGGCTTTCTACAAGGAAAAGGGTTTCGAGAACGAACCTCAGAGATGCCCGGCGTGCCGCAAAGCGAGAAAACAACAGAGAAGCTACGGCAACGACAACTATTCATCGAAAAAATGGTAGTGACTGAAGGAGAGGCAACTCTCCTTTTTTTAATTCAAGCAATTCAATGCGCGGCAGAGTATTATAAAGCCGCGCTTGTTGTATTCAGATAAACAGAGTATAATAATGGATAGAACTATTAGTTAGGGGAATTTCATGGAAAACGATAAAAGGATTGCGGTACTGATCGACGCGGACAACGTATCGGACAAATACGTCAAGTCTGTACTTGATGAGATATCCAATCACGGCACGCCTACTTACAAGCGTATTTATGGCGACTGGACAAAGCCGCAGCTTGCGTCTTGGAAGAACGTGCTTTTAAGC
>CAZKCB010000371.1:0-1600 GCA_964550965.1 uncultured Oscillospiraceae bacterium | reverse complement strand
TTTTTGTTGATTTTGCTGTTCCAGTTTGTGTTCTTTTAGCTGTTCCTTGTTTTGCTTCCTCTGCTCCCTGCCCTCAATGTTCTCACGCGCATAAATCCCGACAAGAAGCCCGATCGCACCCACAACAATTTCGCCGATATTGACATAGATCAAGTCGCTTGTCAGCATCGGCAGAAGCCCTGCGACTCCCAGAATACCAAGCGCCAGCAACGCCAGACCCATCACAGCACATGTCGCTTTTAACATAAAAATTCCCTCCTGCTTTTTTATGGCGCAACCCTTCAAAGTTGCGCCGATCAACTCCGGCCCGATCCGGTCATCTTCGCAAAACCGGGCTTTAAAATACACTTTGCGCCTTGTCACGCATTTGTCGCTTTTTCTTCGCTGCTCACTTTGTCACTCGTTCCGGATATAGAGGACGATTCTTTTATATAGCCCTTAGAAAATAATGCCCAAAAGCAGCAGAACGATGACAACGACGATCAGCAACGGCCCTATGATCGCGAACACGACTCTTAGAGTAAATGCGATCGCTTTAAAGAACAACGGCAGTAACAGCAGAATTCCAATTATGAGAAGCACCCATATCATTTTCATTTCCTCCTTAAAGTATTCCGTCAGCGGTTTTTCCTTGTTTTCAGCTGCATCATGTGAATGATGTATGCCGATCCTTGATTTATGCTGCGCAATTCGCCGGTTTTAAGGCTTTGCCTATTTTGCGAGCGTTTTCTTAATGTCTTCGGCTTTGTCCATAAAAGCATCCGCTTTTTTTTCTAGCTTTTTCTTCAGTTTGCCGGCATCTTTTTTCAATTCCGCGCTTTTGTCTTCCACTTTTTCTTTGATATCATCCATCTTGTCCTTCATTTCGTCCTTTGCGACGTCGACCGTTTCTTTCGCTTTTTTTAAGACTTTGCTGCTGCTTTTTTTAATTGTTTTCATTTTAAACTCCTTCTTCCTCATTCTTCACACTTTTCGTCTGAAGATATTCATTTTACATATATACATATTTTACAACCGGTTTGCGCAGTCTCTCTGCAGCCGACATTTCGGCTGAGGTGGACTTACCTTCGTCTTCCGCCGAATATGCCAACCACAAAACCAATTCCGCCAAGAACGATCTCTCCGATATTCACATAAATCATAGCGCTTGTAAAAATCGGCAGCAGCCCTGTGATTCCCAAAATGCCCATTGCCAGAAAAGCAAGTCCGAGAATAATGCACATCGTCTTTACCATTTCAAATTGCCTCCTACTACTTTTTTCTGATATTTTTTGTTCAACTATTTCGTTCGTCTTCAGCCCGATCGCCGGTTCGCCAGTCAGTGGATCTGGTAATTTCCATAAATATACTCGTCATAATATTCATTCTGATCCGTTGATTCCTTCAATTTCTGATAGACGCTGCGGGGGACTTTACAATACTCCTGCGTGTTCCCGGTGAAAAATGTGATCGAGAGCACACCTTCTTCAGGGTTGTAAGAATGAAACTTTATCCGGCGCGGAAAGAGCAAAGTACTTGACATATCCCATACCTCCTTAACAAAATGATAACCTGCGTGTGTACAAAAATTTGTTATTCTCCGGGCACATGCACCCCAACA
>CAZKCB010000370.1:0-1614 GCA_964550965.1 uncultured Oscillospiraceae bacterium | reverse complement strand
ATTTCTGCTTTATCTACATCGCATATTCGGGCTGCACATCTCTGGAAGCCCGTCTTGCAATGCTGTTGAGCGATTCGACCATATCACCGACAACCTCGGCTGCACATTGATAACATTTGTTCGTGTGTGCCGGACGGCTTCCGATGTGGACGATCCTTATTTTGCGGTGTTTGTTCCATGATGTCGGTGAAAATTCGACGAGGTCATAGCCGACTGCGATGACAAGGTCTGCACTTTCCAGGATCTTATTTGCATAATCTTTTTGCGGAATGCCTATCGTCATCATGGAGTAGGGATTGTCCATCGGGATGACCCCTTTTGCCATCATCGTATTGACGACCGGAAGTTTGAGTGTTTCTGCAAAATGAGTCAGTGCTTCTGAAATATCGGCCCAGGCCGTACCGCTTCCTGCAAGAATGACGGGATTTTTTGCGCGATAAATTTCGGCGGCCGCAAATTCTACGCTTTGCATGTTCGCATATTCTTTGAACTGGGAAGTTGTCTTCGCGAGCGGCGCTTCCCCAAGAGGAACTTCCATGCAGGCGATATTTACCGGCAGGTCGATGTGCGTTGCACCCTGGCGGTCTCTTTCTGCGTATTTAAAAGAAAGGCGCACGATTTCTCCGATCGTATCGGGGCGCACGACCAATTTGGTCCGCTTTGTAAAAGGCTCAAACACTCTGCAAAGATCAAGAAACTGGTGTGAGGTGATATGCATTTTGTCGGTTCCGACCTGACCGGTGATCGCTACAAGCGGTGAACCGTCACCCTGCGCATCAGCTACACCGGTAACGAGATTGGTCGCACCGGGGCCGAGTGTCGCCATACATACACCTGCTCTTCCGGAAAGACGGCCGTACATATTGGCCATAAAAGCGGCGCCTTGCTCATGACGTGTCGTAATAAACTTGATGGAAGAATCTTTTAATGCGTTGACTAAACCAAGATTTTCTTCACCGGGTATACCAAAAATATATTCGACACCTTCGGCTTCGAGACATTTTACCATTAGTTCCGCTGTTGTCATTCGCTTTTCCTCTACAAAGTTTTCCGCCATTATTTTCTCCTTTTCATAAAGCGATCAAGCACCAAATCGCTTTGTATAAACAAAATCCAACAAAACATGCCGCATAAGGGAGCTGTTTTATTGGACTCAATTGACCCGTTGGCAAGTGTGATATTCTTTTTTCATATCAAGGTATCACAAAGTAGTAGTAATGTCAATAATATGAAATTCAAATCGTGAATACTATTCCGTCTTGCTGTCTGCCTGCTCGGTCTCGTTCGAAACTGGAACTTCCGCTGCTGTTTCTTCCTGTCGCGCTCCGAAAAGAAAGTCCAAACCCCGATTACGGCGTGTGTCCTGTCCTGCTTTTTGCTTCTTTCGCAGGATCCAAAACGCAACGATGAAAGAGACGAGCAGAACGCCTACGACGCCAAGCAGTTTCCAGGAAACAAGAAGCAAGACAAGGATGCCGAGGATTTCTAATGTAGTGAACATGGTGAGATCTCCTTTGTGTTGTTTTTCTTACTATATAGTAATTTACTATATCATAATTTGGCGGCAGGCGACAAGGTTTTCGTTATAATGGCACATCTATTGTTATTTGGCTA
>CAZKCB010000369.1:0-1615 GCA_964550965.1 uncultured Oscillospiraceae bacterium | reverse complement strand
TCACGAAGCAGCTGTGCTTCCTGTTCTTTTGTGTATTTGAGCGCATTGACCATATCCTGCCAGCCGGTCAGTGAACAACCGAGCAGTTTGTCTCTTTGCTGGACTGCATTCCACTCGGGGATCTCGAGTTCTGTACAAGTCATACGATAGCCTGCTCTTGCAGACAATCTTTGCGCTTCCATAAGGCCTGCATGATCCAAAACTCCGTCTTTAGCAAACGCCATCACATTTACGGTCGTCAGGTTGCAAAGCCCTTTCGAATCGAGAAGGATCTCGGCGCAAGGATTGACCCCGTTAAAATTCGGTCGGCGCTTTGCTCCAGCTTCTTCGTTGACCCAACCGGGTTCTCCGGAATAACGCATCTGCTGGAGATGCCAATGGAGCTGCTCTCTGGTTGGTTTTCTGCGATAATAGATCGAGTTGTTGCTCATCTGACGATGCGCGATTTCCTGATCGATGACCCATTTTTCATCTACTTTCTTGTAAAGCTCACTTTTGGCCTGGATCGTTGCGATATCATCCTGATCGATCAGCGCAATTTCAGCCGTACGGCGAACGCCTCCTACAACTACATTTTCACCAATGATATTTGCAATATCAAGGCAGTCGAGCGGGATCAGCTTAGCGCGCTCGGCAGTGGAACGGAAAGAAGCTTTTTCTATAACTCGGTTGATCTTCGTGAACATATTCTTCATGCTGGAATGGCCGCTGGCAGTGCCTCCAAAGGTTTTGAGTTTTTCGCCTTTTGTGCGGACATGGTCATAATTCAGGATAACAGTCGTGATCTTCCGGTATTCCGTACTGTAAAGGACCTTGAAGTAATAATCCAGAGACTGTACCCACCCTTCTTTGCTGTCGCCGATCGTGATCTTGACAGTGTCATTATGCGTAAATTCAATGGAAGTGTTATCCTGGCGCAAAGCTTTGAGCTGCGGAGTATAAGACTCATGGATGATCTCGACATTCTTTCGTACAGGCGGTAATTTTTCAATATCGCTTTTTAAGATCCTGACGCCGACGCCAGAGCCGACCATCAAGAGATAGAAAACGTCTTTGAATGCCGCAAAACTGTCGATGACCTGAAACGAGCAATTGTAATTGGACATCGGATAGAATTTCGAAACATCCGTGCTTCCGACCCAAAGGGTACGCCCAGAAAGAAACTGCTTGAGCTCGAACATATTCTTGTAGAGCTTTTCCGCTTCCTCTTTTGATGTGGGAACAAGGCTGCAGTTATATTCGACTGCTCTCCTGACGGTTTCCCACCAGTATTCGCGGCGCATTTCTTCGGACATCCAACGTGAATACGTACGATAATAGACAAAGCTTCCAAGCTGAGTCATCGGGGAAGGAGCATGCTTGTACACGCTGACAAAATCCTCCGAGATGATCCTGCCGTCTCTTCGTTTTCTCGCATCTCTTGTCTTATCTCTTTCATAACGATAAATGATGTATTTTTTCGCAGCATCCTTTCGATCGCTCGCCATCAAAAAATCTTCGACGAAATCCTAAAGGTCCTCTACATGGACCTTCCTCTCGGAACGTTTTACCTGTTTTTCGATCTTACCGGCGATCTCCCTTGCAATCTTTTCGTTAATCCCTTCTTTGGTTTCAA
>CAZKCB010000368.1:0-1622 GCA_964550965.1 uncultured Oscillospiraceae bacterium | reverse complement strand
TTTTTTCACATACCCGATTTCAATGGAGCCTGTCCGGGTAAATTTTATGGCATTTTTAACAAGGTTGGCAAGGATGGCATAGAGTTTTTCACTGTCAGTATCAAGGATGGCCTCTTTTGCCGGCAGGGGATTTTTATAGGAAAACGTTACTCCTTTTTGTTCGATTTCAGGATTAAAGAAAGAATAAATGTCTTCGATCTGATCGTTAACATTGGTCTCGGTGACGGAAATGTTCACCTCTCCCGATTCAATTTTTGAGATACAGACGATGTCGTTGATTATATTCAGCATACGGGCTCCGCTCTTTTCAATGATGCGAATGTACGTTTGCTGCTCTTCTCCTGTCAGGTCCGGTTCCTTAAGCAATCCTGCAAAACCAAGGATGCCATTCATAGGGGTTCGTATCTCGTGGCTCATGTTGGCCAGAAAGGCTGATTTCAGGCGGTCGCTCTCTTCTGCGTGTTCTTTGGCCACCATAAGTTCCTGCACTGCCTTTTTACTTTCGGTGATGTCGCGGAAGTACCAGACGCGTCCATAATACCGGTTGTCCCTTCCGATGATAGGCGCTGAGTACCGGTCAAACGCAGTTCCGTTCTTCAGCATAATCTCATCCCTGCTGGATTCTTCTTTATGGTCATAGAGATATTGAACAAACCGGAGAAACGATGAGGAATCCACAACTTTTTTTGCGACAAACATCAAAACGGGTTCATCAACACCCTCCTTTACCAATTCCGGAGGGATCCCCCACATCTCGACAAACCGACTGTTGTAGGATATTATCCTGCCCTCCTCATCGACAACAAGGATCCCGTCAATCGAAACCTCCTGCTGGGTTGATAAAAGGTCATTTTTGAATTTCAACTCTACTTCCATCGCTTTTCGTTCGGTAATGTCGCGAATGTTGCATTGTATTACCATATGATGGTTGACCGGATACACATTGCTGACAAACTCGACATATATCTTTCTCCCCTCAGCCGTTTCAAGCGGCAGATCATGATAACGGACATATCCTCTCTGCTGCAGTTCAAGGAACTTATCTTTATTTGCAGCTATATCCTTAAAAAGACCGATCTCCCAGATTGCTTTGTTAATAAATTGGTCCTTAGAGTAGCCCAGGAGTTCGATCAAAAATGGATTCACATCGGTGATCATTCCGTTTTCTGCATCAAGCAACAAAATGCCGTCTTTCGCTGTTTCAAAAAGACGGCGATAGCAACTTTCGGAAATGATCAATGCTTCCTCTGCTTTCCTATGCTTCCTTTCAAGCTCCTTTTCATGCATAGCCCTGTCAATTGCAGGGATCAGCCGCTCCAGTCTGTTTGTGATCACGTAATCGGTGGCTCCGTTTAACATCGCATCAATGGCAGCATCCTCTCCTTTGACGCTTGAAACGAAAATGAAAGGAACCTGAGGATATTCGTTCTTTATAAGCTTTAAAGCCTTGTTGCTGTTATCATCGGGCAAACCATAAACAGATAATACCAGATCAATACTTTCAATTTTCAGAATATTTAAAAAGAGCTCCAGGTTGCCGGCATAAAAATAATCGTGCCTGATCTTCCCCCTCTCGATAACCGAATGAATGAATTCAACTCACGCAATGCAGTGGTCATGGG
>CAZKCB010000367.1:0-1638 GCA_964550965.1 uncultured Oscillospiraceae bacterium | reverse complement strand
TTCCTCATTATTGCGGTATCGCAATTGGGTTTCCATTAATGACACTGCTCGTCTCCTTAGGTTTAGGGGCGTTCTTTGTTAAATATGCATTTGTGAAAAGCATTTTTAAATTTATTGGTTCAGCGTACATGCTTTTTTTAGCGTGGCAAATTTTACGCTCAAATAAAAAAGGCAATAAATTAAAATCATCGAAACCAGTTAGTTTTACGCAAGCCATATTATTTCAATGGGTGAATGTTAAAGCCTGGTTGATGGCAGCGAGTGTGATATCGATTTTTACGTTGAGTAATAATTACTTTTTAAACGCCTTATATATCAGTGCGATTTATTTTTTAATTTGTTTACCAGGCACTGCCATTTGGTTGTACTTCGGTAAAGCGATGCAAACTATTTTAAAAAATGAGAAACAACGTGTTTTGGTTTCCGATGGCGAGCAGATCTTCGTTTCCACGGAAGATAGCGGCGACGAACCTTATGTATTGGCACAAAAGCTGTTGGATAAAGCAATCGTTGTTGCCGATGCCGACCGAGTTTCCTCGGCAGAGTGGGTAAAGCGAAAGTTTAATATAACGGCATTTGTTTTGGATGACGGTTTTCAGCATCGCAAAGTGAAACGCGATGTGGATATTGTCTGTATCGACGCAACTGATTCGTTTGGCGGCGCCGAAATGCTTCCGGTCGGGCGTTTGCGTGAGCCATTGGAAAATCTCAAACGAGCGGATGTTATTGTAATCACACGGGCAAATCTCATCTCAGAAATTTCAAATTTGAGATCTGAAATTTCAAAATTGTGTCCAGCATCTGTGATCTTTCAGGCAAAAAATGAAATCGTGAGAGTTGATAGGTTAGAAGAGTTTCACGCAAAGACACAAAGGACGCAAAGTATAGAAACTTTGGCTGCAAAAAGTTTTAAAGAAATAAAGACAATGGTCACTTTTGCTTTTTGTGGGATCGGCAACCCAGAAAATTTCTTTGAGCAGTTGCGGCAGGAAAAGTTTTTGGTTGAGGAGAGCAAGACTTTTCTCGATCATCATGTTTACACACAGCAGGATATTGACGAGATCACACAACAAGGGCGAGCAAGGGGTTGTCAAATACTTTTGACGACAGCAAAAGATGCTGTGAAATTAACACATTTGAAATTTGAAATTCCCTGCTTTGTTGTCGAGATAAAAATCACAATTGACGAAACTGCGGCATTTACAGCGGAACTTTAGTGCTTCTTCGATGGCGGCTCTTTTTTATCGCCCCAGTAAAAGTAACGCACTACAAGCACATACACCGTGATGCTCAACACCAGCAGAATTAAAAAGAAAACTATCAACCACGTAATAGGCGACATCTCAGGAGGTCTCCTCTTTGGCCGTTTCGTTTGATTCTATCCAGCCGGAGACAAGGCTGTAGTGGCCTTTATGTTCTAGAATGTGGCGATAGATCACGGTTACAACAGCTACGATGGGAATCGCTATGAAAACGCCCGGTATGCCCGCGACTTGTTCGCCTGCGAGTACAGATAAAATGATCGCAAGTGGATGCAAATGAATGCCGCCGCGAACGATTCGCGGATACGTCACATAATCATGAATAAGTCGGAGGACAATAAGAAATATTGCTACATAAAAAGCCCTCCACGGAACG
>CAZKCB010000366.1:0-1645 GCA_964550965.1 uncultured Oscillospiraceae bacterium | reverse complement strand
CGTAAAGGGTTGTGTCGCATCGATATGCCCCATAAGGCTTTCTGCGATTTCTCCATCCACCAAGAACTGTACTTTTTCTGCCGTTTTCGTTTCCGTTGTGAAATAGGCGGCGTTATTCAAAATCGTCTGAACGATCTGATCGATAAAAAGTATCTCTTCAAGCGAACCGCCGGAAAGGCCTTCTCTTGAAATGTCAACGATCACAGTGCTATCATCATCTTCACTGTTTCTGACATCAAGGAAAACGATGTCCTCTTTGATTGCGGTCCCCATGCCGTCGCCTTGCGGTTTTTTGAGCGCTTCAAGCATGGCAATGCCAATATTGCCGTCTTTTTCGAACTCAATGGTTCGCGTTTCGGCAAGCACCTTAGGCAGGCTTTCATCTCCGGATTCTTCATAGGCCTTGCTCGCAAAATAGAGAGAAACCTCTTCACTCTGCATGCTTGGCTTTTCAGGTTCCGTTTCTTTTGGCGCACAGGCCGAAAGAAACAGTCCGACAAGTAGTAATAAGGTCAGCAGCACTGCTGTCGTTTTTTTATTCATGATTCGATCCCTCCCGGATTTCGGTTATTCGACCGTTACCGATTTTGCGAGGTTTTTCGGTTTGTCAATGTCACAACCTCTAAGTTTTGCAATGTAGTAAGCCAATAGCTGAAGCGGCACTACAGAAAGCAGCGGTGAAATTTCATCGCGGCATTCGGGAATATAGAATACCCGGTCTGCCTGATTTTCAATCGCTTTGTTTCCTTCTTTTGCAAAGCCGATGACGACGGCGCCTCTTGCTTTTACTTCCTGCACATTGGAAACCATTTTTTCGTACAGTGCATCCTGTGTCGCAAGAGCAATAACCAGTGTTCCCTGCTCGATCAGTGCGATCGTTCCATGCTTGAGTTCACCTGCGGCTACGGCAAAAGAATTGATGTATGAGATTTCTTTCAGCTTCAGTGATCCTTCATAAGAAACGCCCACATCGATGCCGCGTCCAATGAAGAAGACCTGTTCTGTCTTATAAAATGTTTTTGCCATTTCTGCAACAGTCGGTTCCTGTTCGAGCAGTTTTTTAAGCTTCTCAGGGATCTGCTTCAATTCTCCGATCACATCGTCAAATTCTTTGCGGTCGAGAGAGCCTTTGGTAAGCCCCATATAGAGCGCAATCAGATACATGCATACAAGCTGCGTTGTATATGCTTTTGTCGAAGCTACGGCGATTTCCGGGCCGGCCCAGGTGTAAAAGACATCATCCGATTCACGCGAAACGGAGCTTCCGACTACATTGACTACCGAAAGAACACGCGCTCCGCGTCTTTTTGCTTCTCTGAGTGCTGCCAGCGTGTCCAGGGTCTCTCCGGATTGACTGATTGCAATGAAAAGAGTCTTCTCATCAACAAACGGATCGCGGTAACGGAATTCGGATGCGACATCGACTTCAACCGGGATCTTTGCGAATTTTTCAATGACGGTTTTTCCGACAAGCCCTGCGTGATACGCTGTTCCGCATGCTACGATGCAGACCTTGTTGAATGATTCGATATCTTCTTTTGTCATGCTGATCCCGTCAAGAACGATCTTTCCGTCCGGGGTCAGTCTTCTCGACAGGGTTTCTTCTATGCACTTCGGCTGCTCGTGGATCTCTTTTAGCATAAAG
>CAZKCB010000365.1:0-1654 GCA_964550965.1 uncultured Oscillospiraceae bacterium | reverse complement strand
TCGACCACACGAAAGATTACGGCACTTTTGCCTTGCCTCGCGTTTCAGGACTATATCGATTTAGCGACCATCTCACAACTCGTATCGGCTTCGGGCTAGGCTACAAAACTCCAACGATGTTCACAGAAGAAGCCGAGATGCTTCTGTTCCGAAACGTTTTTTCCATTGGCAATACTCTCGAAGCTGAACGCAGTAAGGGCGGCACATTCGATGTAAACTATCGCAACGCGGTTGGCGAGAAATTCACTTATTCGATAAATCAGATGTTTTTCTACACACAGATCACCGATCCGATAATCCTGAGGCCGGATACCAATAGCATTTACAGATTCAGCAATGCTGCGTCACCCGTAATAAGCAAGGGCTTTGAGACAAATGCTCGGCTTGGTTACGGTATTGCTAAGTTGTTTCTGGGCTATACATTTACTGACGCAAAAGCAGGTTATCTCGCCGGCGACAGGGTGTTGACCTTGCTTCCAAAGCACAAAATAAACTCATCACTCGTATTTGAAAAAGCAGAAAGTTTCAAAGCCGGAGCGGAATTTTATTACGGAAGCCGACAAACCCTCGACGACCGCTCCCTGACGCCTACTACAAAAGAATTCGGTTTATTCGGTGAAAAGACATTCGGTAAATACAGCCTCTTTATCAACGCTGAAAACCTCTTCGACGAACGACAAGGAAGAAACGGTTTAGCTGTGTTCCCGCCACATCAAAACCCAACTTTTGCTGAGCTTTACACCCATACCGAAGGACGCATCTTTAACGGTGGAATCAAAATAAGATTGTAGATGACAGGGCTTTCTGTGTTCTGCTGACACCTATTTCAAAAATGGCTTTGGGCTTTCCAGAGCCATTTTCATTATTAACCCGCCAAGAATTTCGGATTTTTCTGAAAACCACTTTAGATTGACCGTTTTTCCAAGACGCCGATGAAGTTCGGTGCTTTTAGTTTTTGAATATGTAACCCAGGCCGATCCCGAGACTTTTCCCCTCGGGATCAACTGAAACGCCCGATCTTATGATCCGCCGGTCATGCCCCTGACCGATCGATGATGAGATCGAAGCGAAAAAAAGATATGTTTTACCGCGAGTGCCAAATTTTGACTTCCCGTTTTGCTCACCTTTCGCTATTTCTTTGCCTAAGCTTATTCCTTGTTTCCTGCGGACACTCAACCGCAAAATTTTTGGCAAAGGGCGAAGAATACCTGCAAAAACGAAAATTTCATGACGCTTTGATGCAGTTTCGAGCGGCTGTCGAATCGGATAAAGATTCGGCAAAGGCTCATTGGGGACTTGCACGCTCATTTGAAAATTTAGGCCAGTTTAACGAGACATTAGAAGAGCTTCGCAAAGCTGTCGAACTCGACAATTCAAACCTGGAAGCCAAGGCGAAGCTAGGAAATTACTTTCTCCTGCTCCAGCCGCCGATGATCGCCGAGACGGAAAAGATCCGCGACGGGATACTTGAGACTGACGACAAGTTTATCGAGGGACACATTCTCGGAGCTTCAATCCTCGCGGCACAAGGCAAACCCGACACGGTCGTGATCGATGCGATCAACAAAGCCATTGCTCTCGATCCGAAACGCATCGAGTCTTACATCAGTCTCGAATGTCTTTACACCACGCGTGAAAAGACAGCCGAAGCTGA
>CAZKCB010000364.1:0-1656 GCA_964550965.1 uncultured Oscillospiraceae bacterium | reverse complement strand
AAATGTCTTTTCCGGTAATGGAGCCAAACAGTCTGCCCCCTTCGCCGCCTTTTGTTGTCACAGTGACCCGAAGCAAAGCGATTTTTTTTGCAAGGTCTTCTGCCGCCTGATGGGCACCTGCTTCCTTTGCGGCTTCAGCCGCCCGGTTCTTTTCAAGATCCCTGATGTTTGCATCGGTTGCTTCTTTTACCATGCCCTTCGGGATCAGAAGATTCCTTGCATGACCGTCGCTGACCTTTGCCGTTTGCCCTTTTTTCCCAAGTCCCTTTACATCCTGCAGCAAGATTACGTTCATATTGATGACCTCCTATTTGTGTCTTGTTTCGCTTTTGATTTTATCTTTTTACTTTATTTTTTTTTAGGCGAGATCGCGGATCAGTTCTTTGATCTCTTCGATCGTTTCCTCTACGGAAAGATCGAGCTGTGTTCCTGCCGTTGTCAGATGGCCCCCGCCGCCCATTTTTTCCATGATCGTCTGAACATTGACTTCCCCGAGTGAACGGGCGCTCACAACGGTTTTTCCGGTCTCATCCTTGCCGACGACAAAGCTTGCCCGGATATCCTGGATGTTCAAAAGCTCATCCGCAGCCTGTGATATGATGATGTTGATATCCTGATATTCGCCTTCACAGGCCGAAATCGCAAATCCACCGGGATAGATCTCTGCATCCGCGATCAGCGAAGCACGAAGCTTAAAGGAATCCATGTCTGTCTGGAAAAACTGCCTGACGTTTGCGGTATCCGCACCGTTTCTCCGCAGCCACGCTGCGGCCTCAAAGGTTCTGACGCCGGTTTTGATCGAAAAGCTCTTGGTGTCTACCGTGATGCCTCCCAGAAGCGCTTCCGCTTCATATTTTTCAAGGGTCTTTTTTCCGTCGCCGACATATTGAAGAATCTCGGCTACGAGTTCAGACGTCGAAGAAGCATAAGCTTCCATATAAGTCAGCGTCGCGTTATCGATGCAGTCTTCCGATTTTCGGTGATGGTCGATGATGACCACCTTGTCCGTCATCGTCAAAAGTTCTGCGCTTTCGACAAGTGCGGGCCTGTGTGTATCGACGATAACGATCAGAGTATCCTTGTCTGTGACAGCCTTTGCCTCCTCGACCGTAAGGAACTTATGCTGGCCAAGCTCCTGCGCTTTTAGATAAAGCCTTCTGATCGAGGGTCCAAGCGAGCCAACAACGATAGCGCCTTCTTTGTTTCTATTTTTGACGATCCGGCTGATCCCGAGAGCTGAGCCCATCGAATCCATGTCCGGATTGCGGTGGCCCATGATCAATACATTACTCGACTGGTCGATCATCTGTCTGAGCGCATGCGCCATGATCCTTGATTTTCCTTTATTTCTCTTCTCAACGGTCTGGAGTTTTCCGCCGTAATATTCAACCTTTGTTTTCCATTTTACAACAGCCTGGTCGCCGCCGCGGCCAAGGGCAAGGTCAAGAGCTGCACTCGCAAATTCTTCAAGTTCGACGAGGCTCTTTCCTCCCACACCGATCCCGATCGAAAGCGAGGCGGGGAAATCCGCATCTGTCTCGATTGCGCGGATCTCGTCGAGGATGGGGAATTTCGCCGTTTCCATTTTTTCGAGATATTTGTGCTCGAACGCGATGAAATATCTTCCGCTCTTGTAGCGAACAAGCGTCGCCGAGA
>CAZKCB010000363.1:0-1657 GCA_964550965.1 uncultured Oscillospiraceae bacterium | reverse complement strand
AGAGAAGAAAGAAAATCTTGCTCTTGGTGAAAATGTCATCGTGATCGGCGGCGGAGATGTCGCAGTCGACGCTGCGGTGAGTGCAAAGCTTCTTGGCGCTCCCAATGTGCAGATCGTTTATAGAAGAACCATTGCAGAAGCACCTGCAAATATGGCGGAGCTTCAATACGCTTTGAGCTTAGGTATTGGCATTACCGTCAATATGGCACCGGTGGAGGTCCTGGGCAGTGAAAAAGCTGAGGCAATGGTATTCAGCGGCAGAGATGGCGTATCCGGACTGAAAATGAAAGCAGAGACCATTGTTTTTGCAATAGGGCAAAAGCCTGAAGCGGTTGGAACGATCGCTCCGCTGAGACTTGACGAAAAAGGCGCGATCCACGCTGGAAATAAAGGAAAAACGAACATTGCCGGCGTCTTTGCAGGCGGAGATATCGTCAACGGAGGAAAAACCGTGGTAGAAGCTGTTGCGGCCGGTAAGGATGCTGCAGACAGTATCATGACCTATCTTGCAAAGAAAGAAGGTGTGAAATAAAATGGCAGTCAAGAAAGATTTATCGATCGAATATCTCGGAAAGAAATGCGAAAACCCATTTTTCCTTTCATCATCACCAGTTGCGGGGAATTATGATATGGTCGCAAAAGCGTTTGACCTTGGATGGGGCGGCGTATTCTTCAAGACGATAGGCGTCTTTGTAGCGGATGAATGCTCTCCTCGATTTGATCAAAACAATAAAGCGGGATTGCCTTGGATCGGATTCAAAAACATGGAACAGATTTCGGATAAACCGACTGAAAAGAATTTTGAATTTATCGCAAAATTAAAGAAAAACTATCCTGATAAAGTCATCGTTTCCAGCGTAATGGGAAGTTGCGAAGAGGAATGGATCAAACTTGGGAAAATGTCGGAACAAGCCGGTGCGGATCTGATCGAGTGCAATTTTTCCTGCCCTCAGATGACAAGCCATGCGATGGGTTCTGACGTAGGTACTAATTTCGAACTCGTTGAGAAATATTCACGAGCGATCTCACAGGCTACAAGCATTCCTGTTATTGCCAAAATGACCCCGAACATTACCGTTATGGAGCCTGCCGCAATTGCTGCGGTCAAAGGCGGCGCAAGAGGCATATCTGCGATCAACACGGTCAAATCGATTACCAGCATCGATTATGAGAATATGACCGGCATGCCTGTCGTAAACGGTCTGTCGTCTATTTCAGGATACTCCGGAGCGGCAGTAAAGCCGATCGGGCTTCGCTTTATTGCAAATCTTGCATCCTGCAAAGACCTTTCGGGGATACCTCTTTCGGGTATTGGCGGCATCGAAACGTGGAACGATGCGCTTGATTATCTGCTTGTCGGAGCGAGAAATATTCAAGTCACAACATCGGTTATGCAGTATGGCTATCGGATCGTTGAGGATATGATCAACGGTATGGGCCACTTTATGCAGGAAAGAGGAATCAACAGTTTGGACGAGCTTATTGGTATTGCATTGCCGAAGCTCGTTCCGGCGGAAGAACTCAACCGCGATTTCAAAGTGATCCCGAAAATCGACAACAAGAAGTGCGTGGGTTGTGGAAGATGCTATGTCTCATGCTACGATGCGGCGCATCCGGCAATCGATTGGGACGAAAAGAAAAGGAAACCGAACATCAA
>CAZKCB010000362.1:0-1660 GCA_964550965.1 uncultured Oscillospiraceae bacterium | reverse complement strand
CAGCCGGCGAGTTCGAATGCTTCAAAGTCATTCATCCGACCTGCTTCGATGTCTGCCTTATAGTAGGGGTACATGTACTGGTCAACACGGCCGATCGACATGCCGGTCTGATTTTCTTCGACAACGAGCAGGGATTCGATGGTCCAGACGGACTGGATCGCTTCCCAAAAGGTGCGGGGTTTATGTGCCGGAACGTACGCATTGATCTCAGAGATCTTCAGAAGCTCGGCTTTTCTGATCGGATTTGTTTCCTTTGCCGCAAGCTCTGCTGCATGATCAGACATACGCTTTGCATAGATCATAACGCCTTCTGTCGTGTCGATGATCGATTTATAGAAGTAGATCTTTTCGATATCATCAGGATTTTCATAGTCAAGCGTTGCAAGCTTATCTTTTGCTTCCTGCTGGATATCAAGCATCCCTTTGTTCATCAGGATCACATCATAGCCCGGATTGGAATCTCCGCCGCCGTTGACTGCATGATAGGAACAGTCAGAAACAAAGGATTCGCCGGAAAGTTCCCAGACCCCCGCTTCGCGGTACTGGTCTTCGCAGTGCTCATCGACGGATTTGCCTTCCCAGAACGGGAACAGCTCTTCGCGCATGATTTTCTTATCTTCTTCGGAGATATAGAACGGATCCTGCGAGCGAGTACCGATGGTGTCGATCTCGTCGGCCATCCAACGCCATGCAATGTCGGGAGAAAAAGCGCCTGCGCGTGGTGCTCCACAGGGAGCGCCTACGATCAGCTCGTTATTCTGGATCACAAGAGGTGCTGTCTCACAGCAATAACGGAAACACTTTCCGCGAAGTACACTCTTTGGCATTCCCGGATTTTCTCTCGCGATCTTGGTGATGGCGCGGGCACGATAGGTAGTAATGGAAGGAACATGCTTTAAATAAGTGTCCTTCAGTTTCTGCAAACGTTCTGTGATACCGTCCGGGACTCCGCCTTCTTTTGCGGTATATGTGACACCAACAGCAGGCTCTTCTTTGGTGATTTCTTTCGAAACCCCTTCAAACATTTTCATCAAAGCTGCTCGTTCTTCGGCAGACATGCTTTTCGTCGCTTCTGCAAATTTGTTTGAGAATTCACGAATATCCAAAATTCTTACCTCTCATTCTTTCATACTTATTTCAATAGGCTTCATGCAAATCAGCTGCGCTATTTGATTTCTTCGATCACTTTTTTTAAAATATCCCGGAGCATTTTGATGTCCTCCGTAGCATATTCCTCTGTTTTTTGGTTCAGGCAAGCCGAGGTTTTCGTTAGCTCTTCGATCTTTCTGACACCGTATCCGACTTTTCTGATGTAGATCAGGTTCATCGGAGAAACATTATCGGAAGTCATTCCATCGCCTGCCGATCCGCTGCCAAGAGTCAGCGCCGGGAAGAGATTGGTCGTCGCACCCATGCTTCCGAAAGAGGCCGGCGTATTGACAAGGACTCTGCCTACCGGTTTTTTAAGGGCAAACTGGCGAATCACCTCTTCATCATTTGAATGGATGACGAGCGTATGTCCCTGCCTCTCACTCAAAAGAAGCTCAATGCACTTTTCGCAGGCATGCATCCAGTCGTCCTCAATGTAGTAAGCCAAAACCGGACCAAGCTTTTCCTTCGAATAAGGATTCGTCTCGGAGACATATTTCTGCTCAGCGAT
>CAZKCB010000361.1:0-1662 GCA_964550965.1 uncultured Oscillospiraceae bacterium | reverse complement strand
GCGGAGGATCGATGACAACAACGGCATCGCCCTTGCGTTACTGCAGATGACGCAATGCGCCATCGAAGCAGGGGAGGTTGAGGAAGCGGAACAATATGTCACAGAAGGCATAAAAACAGCGCAAAAGCATGAACTTGACCTTGCTTTGTGCAGTCTCTTCATTGCTGCCGCAAATCTTTGCTTTGAAAAAGGAGAGTATCAGAAAGCGCTCGATCTACTGGATCATTCGGAGAAAATCTATCAAACAAAGACCCTTCTCAAGGGATATAATCTTTACCTGTATCCTTTGATCGCGGAAACAAGGATCGCAAAGATCGGAGCCTCTCAAAGCTGGGATGATCCATCCCTGAAAAATGAAAAGAAAATCATAAAAAACTTGATCAAAAAGGCTGTTCGGGAAACAAAGGGCTATGATAATTACTTGTCGCCTGTTTATCGGGGCGCGGCGAATTATCATTGGTTTTTAAACGAAAACGCAAAAGCTCAAAAATTATTTAAGGCAAGTGTTCGACATTCACTAATTTCGGGAAGACGTTTTGAACAAGGAAAAAATATGTATAACTACGCCTTGTTTTTAGATTCTCTCGGAGAGAAAGAACAGGCGGCCAAAAACTATAAAAACGCGTTTGATCTGTTTGATGTGATCGGAGCAAAGAAATACAGACAAAGGTGCCTTGACGCATTGCAGGAACGAAAAGTCATTGCGGACCCAAAAGAGGATCGTCCTTCAAAAAAATATTTTGCGGCAGAACGAAAGATGCACACGATCATGGAAACGGCAAGATATTTGGGCGGCGTTTTTGATACCGATATGCTGTTGTCAAAAATCATCGACAGTGCGATGGAAATAACGGGAGCACAAAGAGGCGCTCTTCTTTTATCGAATGAGCAGGACGAATTGGAGGTCGTACTCACAAGGAACGGCAGCGGAGAAAAAAACAGCGAGACGGATCATTCGTGGGTCAGCAGAAAGATACTCCTAAGTGTCGAAGAAAACCTCAAAACAGTGATTATGAATGACGCTGCCAATGAAGAAGCATTCAAGGCACAATCTAGCATTAGGGCTTTGGCATTGCGCTCCGTCGCATGCATCCCAATATTGATCAAGGGAAAGCTAAAAGCGGCGATCTATTTGGACAACAGTCTGATCAAGGGGCTGTTCAGCGAGGAAGATATGGATGCGGTCTTTGCTTTAGCAGGTCAGGCGAGTATTTGTATCGAAAATGCAGAACTCTATCAGCAGCTCAAAGAATATACGAATGAGATCGACCTTGTCGCAAAGGAACGGACCCGGATCGCTTCCGAGATCCATGACAGCATAGGGCATACGCTCAATGTTTTGATCAAAACGCTTGAATTTGGAAGGCTCACAGCAGAAAATGAGAAGGTCCAGACCGATAAGATCCTTGATGAGTCCATTCAAATCGCAAGAGAAGGTCTCGGAGAGCTTAAACGATCGATCCGCGGCCTTGTTCCGGACCGTTTGGAAAACAACAGCTTGACCCAGGCAATCGGAGAATTGCTTTCAGATTACGAAAGCCTTGGTATCACAGTAGATTATTTTGTTGAAAATATAGATATCGATTATAAGAATCCAAGGATTTCTTTTGTACTTTACAATGCGTGCAAAGAAGCCCTGACAAATGCGCTCAAGCACGGGAA
>CAZKCB010000360.1:0-1663 GCA_964550965.1 uncultured Oscillospiraceae bacterium | reverse complement strand
AAATGGTTCTGCGCGAGTGTCGCGAGACGTTCCCCCGGTGTGATGCTGACATCGCCCGAGGTCGGTTCGATCTCGCCGGACAAGATCTTGAGCAGGGTCGATTTGCCGGCACCGTTGGCACCGATGACACCGTAGCAATTACCCTGCGTGAATTTTACATTGACGTCCTTGAAAAGATATTTGTCTGAAAAGCCCAGACTGAGATTATTGACTGATAACATAGATAAATTTTCCTCCAAATCGAGCGGATGTTCACCGTGTTCGGGAAGTGCCGCCATAACTAAAAAAGCGCACGGTTCGTGCACTCTAATATCCACTAAAATAGTATACGCTATTTTCTCTAAAAAAACAATATAAATAGAAGCTCTTTTTCAGAGACACAAAAAAAACAACATTTTTTTGACGGAACTGTCACAAAAGAAGCTTTTCGGAAGTTGTATAGATAGGGGTAGCAATCATAGATTTTTTAGGGAAAAGGAGATAGCAATGGACAATTTGCCAAAAAACATCGAAACACCGATAAAAAGAGAGGCGCGAAGTCACAAGGTCTCTTACAAACTGGTTCTTGTAACGATGGGTTTTTTCTGGTTTATGCTCTCGATCGGCGGGCCGATCGCAGTTTACATTTTTAAAGGAGTCATGGGCGGAGGCCTCGAACAGGATTTTTTGTATCCGATCTACTTCGGCATCGTCATGTTATCGGGTCTGATCGTTTTCTGCACTTGCTTTATTGCTGAAAGCATTGCGGATTTGCGGGATTCTTATAAAAGAAAAGAATCGCAGGATGAAGTTTGATCCAAACTGCAAAATCACAAAGGCCGCTTCTTTTAAAAAAGGCGGCCTTTGTTTTATGTTTATTATCCTACTGTTCAAATATGCTTTTTAAATGCTCTGACAGTTTCATATTTTCGCTGTAATCAACAGCACAGTCTATGACGCAGGGGACGTTTTGTGTAAAGGCTTCTTCCAAAACCGGAATCAGTTCTGAGGCTGCATTGACGCGGTACCCTTTGCAGTTCATTGCTTCCGCCAATTTGACGAAATCAGGATTCGTAAAATCAACGAAATGGCTTTCTCCAAAATGATCCATCTGCTTCCACTTGATGAGGCCGTAGCTTGAGTCGTTGAAAATCAGAACGACAAAATTCAAACCAAGGCGGAAACCTGTTTCAAGTTCCTGGGAATTCATCATAAAGCCGCCGTCACCTGTGATCGTCAATACTTTTTTCTCCGGGAACATCAGCTTGGCCGCCAAAGCACCGGGTACGCCGATGCCCATCGAGGCAAAGCCGTTGGAAATGATGCAGGTGTTTGGTTTATAGCAGCCATATAAACGGCCGATCCACATTTTATGAGTCCCGACATCTGAAACCAGAATGTCTTCTTTGCCGAGTGTTTTTCTGACATCACTCAAAATCCTCTGCGGTTTCATTGGGAAAGAATCGTCGTTTTCGAAAAGCTCGTGGGCTGATGGCGACTGAGCTTCGCGTGCCGCTCGAGAACGGCACGGCCACTACGGCGCTCGTCTATCCGGCGCGCGATCGGAAGGCCGAGCGCGCCAGCATGCCAGCGACGGCCGCATTCATCCTTGCTCCCGGCCGGGGCCGCGGTCAACCCGTACCCTTTCTCGTCGGGTACGCGAGGGCCCCCCCCTCCGCCGGTC
>CAZKCB010000359.1:0-1668 GCA_964550965.1 uncultured Oscillospiraceae bacterium | reverse complement strand
CTTTGATTTGAACCCAACCTCGACCCATTTTAAAGACGAAGTTTTACAAATAAACTGTACTACCATAAGACCAATTGGGGATAAATCTCCCTGTATCGGTTTTTGCAGATAGCCTGTTGTCAGAGTATAAACGTATTTCTGGGATTCCGTTGTCAAGAATTCGACCATTGGATGTCCAAGCATCTCTTCAGTATCATATCCCGACATTTCTTTTGTGTTCGGGCTTAAAAACGTATAGATAAAATTGGCATCCAACTCCCATACCACGTCTTTTATATTTTCCATCAAATATTTATATCGGTTATGTTCATTGCTCTGCAGCGCTTCTTTGCCTTCCATCGTTCTCTCCATATCTATCGTGTGTCAAGGTATGTAATAAAGGCTTTAAAATCTATTCAATAAAATTATACGGCAAAATAACAAAAAATACAGATTGAGTTACACAAGAATTGTAAAATATAACAAAGAAAACGTGACATTTTAGATTATTCCTATTATGATTGTTATAAAATACGGAGGATAATATATGAAACCAGCAAAGACTGCACTCCCTTTTGCGTCCGGATTCAGTTTCTTTAAAATGTTCTGGATTTTTATTGTATTCAGCCTTCTTGGTACAGCGGCGGAAGGAATCTATTGGATTTTACGATACGGACACTTTGAAATGCGCTCCGGTCTTATCTATGGTCCGTTCTGTGAAATTTATGGTTTTGCTGCGGTTCTGCTGCTTCTCTTGCTTTACAGGTTCAAAGACAAAAGCATCCCATTTTTGTTTCTATCAGCTTATGTTACGGCTGCTTTATTTGAATTTCTCTGCAGTTTCCTTCAGGAAAAGGCTTTCGGCTTTACCTCGTGGGACTACAGTAACTCCAAATTCGCCATATTCGGAAGAGCCAATCTTATCTATGCAATACCCTGGGGCTTTTTCGGCGTTTTTTTTGTTAAAAATCTGTATCTGAAATTAAGCGATTTGATTGAGAAAATCCCCAAAAAAATAGGAGTCACCCTCACTTGGCTCCTCCTGCTTTTTATGATCTTTGATTTTTCGATATCGACGGCTGCTGTCTACCGCTTTAATGAGCGGCAGAACAACATACCCGCGACCAATTTTATTCAAGCCGAATTAGATCAGCATTATCCCGATGCTTATCTCGAAGAAATCTACTCCCGAATCCTGAAAGGCAGAAAATAGCCTTCTTCTTTTCCTTCTCTCCCGCCGCGTCCCTGGGAGCCCATATCCGAGAGGATGATTCCGGAAGCGTCGATCAGGCTTTTCGTGTCTTTATTCTGTAATTCCTCTTCAGAGGGTATGCTTCCCTTTATTTGACCCTCAATGCTTTTGGCTCTTAACGTTCCGAATTCCTTTAAAGTCTTGACTGCTTTCGTATATTCATCATAGGTGTAAAACGCGGTTTTATCATTCTTGACATATTCACCAATGAGGGCATCCAGTCTATCGATCTCCGATTCAAAGTACCCGCTGTTAAAATAGTCATCTACGATTTTCTGCAAATATTCATGATACCGGGTCTTGTATCCTTCATTTTCAAGCAGCGTTCCGATCAGTGGCCTTTCATCGAAAGAAACTCCCGTTACCAGAGGTGTATCGACTGCAAAATTCACTGCATCTGTAGCGTCGTTGGACTGAAATCCGGCAAAGGAAAAATT
>CAZKCB010000358.1:0-1672 GCA_964550965.1 uncultured Oscillospiraceae bacterium | reverse complement strand
AAATCAGCTTTACACCCCCTAAAGAGGTAATAAGACCTGAACCGACGATTATTTCGGCATGGGAAGACTTTGAGAGGGTCTCTGAGGGCATTCCGAAGGGAAGTATCGTTGCAATCAAAGTATTCAGCGATCACAATCATAGAGATACTCCATCGGTCGAAGGAGTGTCTCTTGTTTGGGAGGATTCTTCTTACTTCCTTGAGCCGACCATCTCGGAACTGCCGAAACATATTTTTTCCTGGATTTCGAAATTTGAACTGAAGATGACCGGGCATCAGCTGCAGGAAGATTACTATGCACTTCGTTGCGGAGACGGCATCGATCATTCTCCGTTTTCTGCCTTTGATACCGGTGTCGCACAGTATCTATTACAACCAGAACGAAGCAATTACGCATTGAAAGGTCTGACTGAGGAATATTTGCGTCGTGAATTTTTAGCGCTGGAAGAACTTGCTCAAAACGGTGGACAGTTGGCCCTTTTCGAGCAGGCTGATCCCGGTTATGCAAAATTTGGTGCACAGTGGTGCGCTGCCGTTCTTGACCTGATCGCTCCGCTTTCGGAGCAGCTGAAAGAAGAAGAGCTGGAGCAGGTTTTCTATGAAGTAGAGTTGCCTTTGATCTTTGTTTTGGCTTCGACCGAGCTTGCGGGATTTGCGATCGACCGTCAGGAACTCCTGGATGCAGGAAAAAGCCTTACGGGAAAGATCCAGGAGATCAGCAAACGAATTTTTGATCTGGCAGGGCAGGAATTCAATATCAATTCTCCGAAGCAGCTTGGTGAGATCCTGTTCGAAAAGCTTGGACTGACTGCGGGCAAGAAAAACAAGACAGGCTATTCGACTAACGCCGATATCCTTGAAAAACTGCGCGGAGATCATGAAATCATAGACTTGATCCTCGAATTCCGTACGCTTTCAAAGCTCAACAGCACCTATGTGGAGGGGCTTTTGCCACTGATCCATCGGGATGGAAAGATCCATCCGCATTTTCAGCAAACGGTCACAGCGACCGGAAGGATCAGCTGCACCGAGCCGAATCTCCAAAACATACCGATCAAACAGGAGCTTGGACGATTATTGCGAAAGGCTTTTATTCCGGAAAACGATTCGTTTGTTCTGGTAGGAGCGGATTACTCACAGATCGAGCTTCGCGTTTTGGCGCATATGTCCCAGGACCCTGGACTGATCGAGGCATTCAACGAGGATGCCGATATACATCGTTCAACGGCGGCAAGGGTTTTCGGCGTTGCCGAGGAGGATGTGACTTCGCTGCAAAGAAGCAACGCCAAGGCTGTAAATTTTGGAGTGATCTACGGAATGACGGGTTTTGGTCTTTCGGAAGAGCTTGGGATCACAAGAAAAGCGGCGGAAGAATACATCAAGGCCTATTTTATAAAGTATCCAAAGGTAAAAGAATTTATGGACGAACAGGTCCGTCTTTGTAGAGAAAACGGATATGTTACAACGCTTCTAAACCGGAGAAGAAAGATACTGGAGATCCATGCTTCCAATTTCATGGTCAGGCAGGCTGCGGAGCGGCTCGCGATGAACAGTCCGATCCAGGGCAGCGCTGCGGATATCATAAAGATCGCAATGATCCATTGCCATGAGCAGCTTACAAGGCGAAAACTGAAGTCGAAACTGATCCTTCAGGTCCACGATGAACTCGTTAT
>CAZKCB010000357.1:0-1681 GCA_964550965.1 uncultured Oscillospiraceae bacterium | reverse complement strand
AATGCTATGGGACGCAGTGACATCTTTCTTAAACTGGAGATCATAAAAAAAGCATTGGGGCTTTTGATATTGCTTGTGGCAGTGCGTTTTGGGGTGTATGTGATTGCCTTCGGTGCAGTTGTGACAGGCTTTATTTCCGTTTTTATCAATATCTACCCTACAAAAAAAATATTGGGTTACAGTTTCAGAGAACTTGGGAAAGACATAATACCATCGTTGTTATTGTCTCTTGGGATGGGAATGATTGTTTATAGTATCCAATGGTTGGGGATAAATATAATACTGACTTTGATCCTTCAAATTTTTGCCGGAGTAGTATCTTATATTGCAATGGCCTATCTGTTTAAGATGGAATGCCTGAACTATTTGCTGGAAGCAATAAGGGGTGTATTAAAAAGGTAAAGTACCATATGCAAGGATGGGAGGGGGCAGTATATGAAAGGAATCGTTTTAGCGGGAGGCAAGGGGACTCGCTTGTATCCCATGACACAAGCTGTTTCAAAACAACTGTTGCCAATATATGATAAACCGTTGATTTATTATCCCTTATCGGTCCTGATGCTTGCAGGCATCCAGGAGATCCTTATTATTTCAACGGAAGAAGACCTTCCCTCGTATGAACGTCTTTTGGGTGACGGATCAAAGCTTGGCTTGAAATTTTCGTATATGACCCAAACTGCTCCGCGGGGAATTGCCGATGCATTCATACTCGGAGAAGAATTCATTGGTGCGGATCAGGTTTGTCTGATCCTTGGTGATAATGTCTTTTATGGGCAGGATCTCACAAGATTGCTGACTCGTGCAAAAAATATGAACCATGGGGCCGTCATTTTTGGATACCCCGTAAATGATGCACGCGCATTCGGCGTCGTTGAATTTGATGAGCATCGCAAGGTGATCTCGATCGAAGAAAAACCAAGTGAGCCAAAATCGAATTATGCGGTCACCGGCCTCTATTTTTATGACAACCGTGTTGTCGAAACAGCAAAACGGATCAAGCCTTCTGCACGCGGGGAGATAGAAATAACGGCGGTCAACAACGAATATTTAGAACGGGGAGAACTCAGCGTCATCTTACTTGGACGCGGGATGGCCTGGCTTGATACCGGGACACCCGATGGAATGCTCAAAGCCGCTGAATATATTGAAACACTACAGGAACGGCAAGGCTTTTATATCGCCTGCTTAGAAGAAATCGCATGGCGCAGGGGATTTATCAGCAAAAAAAATCTGAAAGATATCGGCCACAGCTTAGAAATGACTGATTACGGAAAGTATATTTTATCTTTGGTAAGATAAAATATGCCGGGCACATATCAACAAACATTTACTGAAAGCATGTATATAAGAAAAGGAGATTTTAATCATGAACAAGCCGATCAAAGTAATCCGTTCTTCCATGCCGCCGTTTGAAGAGTATGTCGAAGAAATAAGGCCTTTATGGGATTCAGCCTGGTTAAGCAATACCGGTGTTCTGCATAAGAAGCTGGAAGGCCAGCTGCGCGAATATTTAGGTGTCGAAAATTTAAATTTGTTTGCGAACGGGCATATGGCGCTGCAAATAGCGATCGAATCCTTTGATTTGAGCGGTGAAGTAATAACAACTCCGTTCACGTTTGCCTCAACGACTCACGACATTGTTCGAAATGGATTGACTCCTGTTTTTTGCGACATCGATCCG
>CAZKCB010000356.1:0-1705 GCA_964550965.1 uncultured Oscillospiraceae bacterium | reverse complement strand
GAACATTGACTAGTTTCGCATCAGGAACGGCCTTGAGGAGTTTGGCGGCCCAGCGATCCAAGATTGTTTTGGAAGCGTCGAGGAAGGCCGCGATCGCGGCGCGCACGTCTGCATTCGCCGGTGTATATTCGTCCGGGCCTGGATAATTTGCGATGGTGCGGGGGAATTCAAATAACGCCAATACGGGAATCTTGATACCCGTGAAATTTTTCGCAACCGGATCAAAAGCGTAGACCGGCACCACTACAACGATATGACCTCCCGTTGAGAATTTTCCTACAATCTCTCCCTTATTCAGATCGCCATCTACAAGCGTTAGTCCACCGGTTTCATGATCGGCTGTAACAACAACCAGCGTCTCGCCATCTTGCGCCGCCCATTCAAACACTTTGCCAATGGTACGGTCGAAGTCGTGCACTTCCTGCATCAGCATATCCAAATCATTAAAATGGCCGTAATCATCCAGCTGCGATCCTTCAATCATAAGAAAGAACCCTTTCTTGTTTTTATCAAGTACATCGATGGCTTTGAGGGAAGCCCTGGCCAGTACATCTCCACGTTCGGCGGGAACCGAAAGATCCAGCGAATCGGTTACTGTAAATAATTTTCCACCCGTTGCCTTTGTCAGCTCTTCCCACGAACGCTGTATCTGGTATCCTTTACCTTGCAGTTCGTTGAATATGTTTCGACCGTCGGTACGGTTTTCGAAATACTTAGCACCTCCGCCAAACACGAAGTCAACCCCGCAATCCACATAATCGGCAGCAATGGCTTCCGACTGTTCCCGGTCAATATTATGACAGCAGAAGTCGGCCGGTGTAGCATCGTTCAACCGGCAGGTAACCACCACTCCGGTCGAGAACCTCTTTGCTTTTGCTCTGTCCGTAAGTGTTTCCAACGGTTTTCCATTGGCATCCACACCTACAGCATGGTAAATTGTTTTCTGTCCCGTTGCCAAAGCCGTACCTCCCGCGCCGGAATCGGTTATGAGCTTATCCAGGCAATACGTTTTTGATAGCCCTACCGCCATTGAATTGTCCAGATTCAGCTTACCCCGGTTGGCTGTCCACGCACTGTAGACATGCATCAAACTCATACCATCGCCAATCATTAAAATCACATTCTTGATTTTCTTTCCCTTTGGAGCTTTTACTTTAACTGTTTCGTACGGCTGATTCAATATATAAGTCTGCTCCACATCCCTGCGGCTTTGAGCTGTAATACCCGTAGCCGACAGAAAGAATGCAAAAACCAGTAGGACAACAAGAACTCGTTTCTGATTTGTTATTTTTGTTTTCATATAAATTATTTAGTGATGTATAAACTTTTTGCAGGAATGTTTGTAAAGTCGGTCGTCCCGGGTACTTTCCAACCCCAATTCAACGACTCGCCTTCATAATCTTCAAAATAGAGGAAGCGGTATGAATGGAATCCCTTTTTCAAAGGAATACGGCCTGTTGCAACGATTGCCGCATGTGACGTGTCGTTATCTACAACCAGCTCGCTATCGATATAAAGTTTGCTTCCATCATCGGTCTGAGTATAAAATTCGTAGACCCCATCCACCGGCACATTTATCAAACCGAAAAAGATATATCCGAAATGATCGGGTTTCTTCGCTTGCTTAATGGAAGGCTCGGCCATAATTCCTCTCTCCACGACGGGACTATTTTCCACATCCTTCACCAGGGAGTATTTTCCTTCG
>CAZKCB010000355.1:0-1714 GCA_964550965.1 uncultured Oscillospiraceae bacterium | reverse complement strand
TGAAAAAGGTAACGATTTCGATAATGCTAAAGGACCAGTTGGTTGCATAGTCGTAATCCAAGCCGCCCTGTGCACCGGTATCGCTTCCCCCTGAACCCGCTTCACGAATTGAGAAGGATTTATATTCCCACATTCCCAGGTAAGTGTGTGAAAGCATCGCGAAAGCGAAAAACGCGGCGCCGGCAGTAATCACGGCGATTAACATGACGCGGATGAAAGATTCACCTTCATACATTTTGAAGAGAAGATATAGCCCGACTGTCATTGCGGCATAGAAAATAATTTGAAGATGCGCCGCATTAAATTGGAGATGGAAGACAAGCACGAGCAAGACAATGTAAAGAGGACTTCGCTTCTCGAAGAGTTTATCAATCAGAAGAAGTGATGCAGGGATGAGCGAGAACACAGTGATCTTCGTGTTATGCCCTCCCATGATCCAATTGATCGTATAAAGAGAAAACACAATGGATACGGCAGTAATGATTGCTGAATACCGATCGAATTTCCTGTTTAAACAGAATAGATACGTGAACACGCCAAGAAGAAAATAATTGAAGATATTCCAGAATGATGATGGAACCGGAAGCACATTAATAACGGACTGTATCACCCCGTATATCTTCAAGATAAACAGTGGAGGAAGTGCGGGTGCAAATTCTCCACCCGGCACATGCGATCCCCACGTCGGCATACCGCCAAATGTGTATGGATTCCAAAATGTATTGATGCCGAGGTCTTTCGCGTGTTGGATGTATGGTTCATAAACCAACGAGACGTCCATATCAGCACTGGAAAAAACTTTTCCACTAAAGAATGCCTGATGAAAGAATATGATCAGTAATAGTGCTAGGAGACCGAGAAGGATTGCAGTTGGATGCCTTGTCACCCATGCTGTCTGGTAGGGTGTGAATCCGGTTTTTACTATTTGTTTCTTCGGTTTAGGAGTTTGCTTTGCCATGAGTTTTCCATGAATGAATCCAGATAGAGAAAAAATTAGAAAAGCATTCAAGCATTCACAAATGAAATCTTATGACACAAAATTCGATATTTTATAAAATGTCATTGTCTGAAGATAAAACAAGCTGTATGGTGCGGTTGACTTTTGAGAGAGGAATTAAAAAAAGGCTCCTTGTGGGAGCCTTTTTAAGTTGGGCTTAAATATATGCAAAACCGTCAGGGGCTGCTAAGCAACTTTTCTCACCTGCGTCCTCATAGCTCTGACATTCACTTCCACTCTGTCTAACTCCACGTTCACTTCTGCACTGCAATACGGGCAGAGTTTTGACGCCTGAATGTCAAAACTAATCGTATTTTTACAGATCGGACATTCCGTGATCACCATTCCGATCACTTTTCCAGATTGCTTAACTTTAATGGGTTTCTGCATTACTTTTTCCATATTTTCCTCGATCGTGAGAGTAAAATAATTTCAATAATAAATATAACACTTTCACGAGGGCTTTCCAAGGAAAATCTGAGGTGTACTTAAATTTCCCCACTCTGCAAAGCGATATTAAGCACGTCTTGCATTTCTTTCACAAAATGGAATTGTACCTCATTTTTGACCGCTTGTGAAATTTCAGAAATATCTTCCTCGTTTTTTTCGGGTAAAATGATGGTTTTGATCCCAGCGCGGTGAGCAGCAAGGACTTTTTCCTTGACTCCACCGATCCTCAGGACCGAACCTCGGAGTGTAATTTCACCTGTCATAGCG
>CAZKCB010000354.1:1197-1715 GCA_964550965.1 uncultured Oscillospiraceae bacterium | reverse complement strand
AAAAATTTTGTTCAGCAAGCAATATGGACATACCTTCCTCCCGAAGCTTTAGAATCTGCGAAGCAATACTCTCCACAATCACCGGCGCAAGCCCGATTGTCGGTTCGTCCAACAGCAGAATGTCCGGATTGGCCATGAGAGCTCTAGCGATGCAAAGCATCTGCTGTTCCCCTCCACTTAAATTTCTAGCCCATCTCTTTGAAAATTTTTCTAAAACGGGAAAGAGTCCGTATACTTTCTCCAGCGTCCATATATCCTGATCTCTTCTTCGGGAAGGGACTCTCCGGGCAATTTCGAGATTTTCTTTGACGGTCAAATTACTGAATACTCTCTTCTCGGCAAAGGCCGTTATAATGCCCTTTTTAGCAATTTGATGCGGAGCCAGGCCCGTTATATCTTCGCCGTTAAAGATTTTTTTCCCTTGTTGAACACGCGATAAGCCAGCAATACTGCGCATGGCTGGTGTTTTTCCAGCCCCATTCCTCCCTAATAGGCAAAGAACGTCCCCTGCCTTGATG
>CAZKCB010000354.1:0-1187 GCA_964550965.1 uncultured Oscillospiraceae bacterium | reverse complement strand
CTTAGTATTTGTTTCGAGTCGTCAATCACCTTTTGCCTCCCAACTATATTCTATGGACGAGCTCATTATTCCTAATTTCGCTTACAGTCCCGTTCGCCACGATTCCCCCGGTTTGAAGGACCCAGATATAATCGGAAACCTGAAAAATCACGTTCATGTCGTGCTCACACAACAGAACCGTGCAGTCGGTCATCTTGATGAGATTCTTTATTGTCTCCAGAATTGCACCCTTTTCTTCGACGGCCATTCCCGCTGTGGGTTCATCCAATGCCAATAGCGTCGGCTTCATCGCCAGGGCAATGCCGACTTCCAAGCGCTTTTGGTTTCCGTGGGAAAGTTGCCCGGCCATCATGTCCGCCTGCTTATCAAGGCCGATATTCTGCAAATGTTCGATGATTTCCTCCCGGGCAATTTTTTTGGCGGGATTCAGAAAATTAAAACTCATCTTCTTTTGTGACAGCACTGCAACCATAATATTTTCATAAACGGTAAGCAGGGGGAAAACATTCACAATCTGGAACGACCGTGCAATCCCTTTTTGTGTAATTTGTCTAGCAGGTTTCCCTGTTATATCTTCTCCCTTGAAGAGAACCTTTCCCGAGTCCGGTTTGATATGGCCGGTGATCAGATTGAAAAGAGTTGTCTTCCCCGCGCCGTTGGGCCCGATGAGAGAGCAGATATCTCCCTGTTTGACATGCAGGCTGACGTTATTTGTAGCTTTCAAGCCACCAAAAGACTTTTCTAAGTTAACTATTTCGAAAAACATTTTGTATCCTTCCGGTCGATGAGACCCGCTTACAGTGTCTCCGACGATCAAAAATAATTACACCTAATTTCTAAGTTCTTTCACCTTTTTCCAACCGATGTTCTGAAAGAAGCCCATAATGCCCTGAGGCATAAAGAACACTACTGCACAGATGATGATGCCCAGAATCAGTGGCCAGTAGAGGGTTGCTGAGGTAATAAAGGTTTCCAGCAAAATCAACGCCGCCGATCCGACGATCGGACCGAAAAAGGAATTGATGCCACCCAGAATACAAATCGTAACGAAATCACCTGACTTCGTCCATAAAGCCAGTTCCGGAAAAGCGCCGAAGGTGTAAACCACATGGAGAGAGCCAGCCACACCGCAGAAAAAGCTCGATATGACCAGGGCCAGGTAACGCTGCTTTACGACGTTGATACTG
>CAZKCB010000353.1:0-1737 GCA_964550965.1 uncultured Oscillospiraceae bacterium | reverse complement strand
GCGATCGAAAGTCCGCTTCTCGAGACCAGCATCAATGGAGCAAAAGCCATCCTGCTCAACATCATGGGCGGCTATGACCTTGGAATGCTTGAAGTCAATGAAGCAGCCGATCAGCTCGAAAAAGCTGCCGACAAAGATGCTATCGTGATATTCGGTGCATCTGTAAGAGAAGAGCTTGCAGATGAGATCATTGTTACTGTCATCGCAACAGGCTTTGAAGAACGCAACGGTGAAGTCCCGTATATAAAGCCAACAGAGATCATCAGACCTCGAAAAGAGCAGGACTTCTTTGGCAACAACAATGAACCAGAAACAGAAGAAGAACCATTGGAAGCTGCGGAGGAGGAACGTCCTGAACCAAAAGAACCGGACAGCGACCGAAGTGCTGACATCGATATCCCTGGCTTTCTAGAAGGGAAGTATAACATATTTTAAAAATGCTAAAAAGGAAGCCGGGACGAAAGACCGGCTTCTGTTTTGCTGTTAGGGACAAGTCTTCTGAAAGCAGGTTTTATGAAACGCATCACATCGCAGGATAATCCTGTTTGGAAACAGATCAAAAAGCTTCAACGAAAAAAAGGAAGAGACGCCGAGGATTGCTATCTGATCGAAGGCTTTCATCTTATCGAAGAAGCCTTGAATACAAACGTAAAGCTTCAAACTGTTTTGATCAGAGAAACCTTGCTCGAAGAAAACGGAGAGACGCTTTCCGACCTTCTTGCGAGCATCGAAGATCAGGGGACAAAGGTTTTTGTGGCCCCCGATGACAGTTTTGACCGTGTTGCCGATACGGAAACCCCGCAGGGGATCCTTTCTATAGTCAAACGCAGGAACTATACGCCGGACAGCTTTTTTACAGAAAACAGCCGCCGGGAAAATGGTAATATCATTGTCCTTGACCGCCTGCAGGATCCCGGCAATGTCGGAACGATCCTCCGGACTGCGGATGCCGCTGGTTTTCTCGGAGCTTTGGTCATAAAAGGAACTGCCGATGTATTCGGACCCAAAGTGGTTCGCGCGGCTTCCGGCTCGCTGTTTCGGCTCCCCTTGCTTTTTGCTGATTCAGCGGAAGAAGCACTCTCGCTTCTCTCAAGATTCGGCAAGCAGACCGCGGCCACGACTCCTTATGGGAGCAAGGATTATTACGAATGCAACATAGCACAAAATACAGCAATCATTATTGGCAATGAAGGAGCGGGTGTCAGCGACACCTTGCTTGAAAAAACAGATTATCGTCTGAAGATCCCGATGGATCCTTCTGTGGAATCCCTGAATGCTGCGGTAGCAGCCGGGATACTCATCTATGAAAGCATCAGACAACAAAAATATCCGATTGATGGAGGAAAGTAAACCATGCAAACACAGCTGTCGAACATTTTGCAAGAGGCAAAAGAACAATTAAAAAACGCCGTGACAGAAGCGGATGCGGAAGAACTTCGCATCAGACTCCTCGGTAAGAAGAGCCGTCTGACGGAGATCCTTCGCTCTATGGGGTCCCTTGATCCCGAACAAAGAAAAATAATGGGGCAGGCCGCGAATTCCGTGAGAAGTGAGATCGAAACCTTACTTGAAGAGACTGCTGCAGGCATCAAAGAGCTGCAGAAAGGTCTTCGATTTAAAGTGGAACGGATCGATGTGACCGAACCCGGAAAACAAACGGCACTTGGTAGCAAACATCCGATCACAGTCACGATCGATGAGATCACAAATGTGTTTACAAGCATGGGATACTCGATT
>CAZKCB010000352.1:0-1743 GCA_964550965.1 uncultured Oscillospiraceae bacterium | reverse complement strand
CTGAACTTAGGGTTCTCGACATACTGCCACTTGGCTTTATCCAGCAGGTTCTGGGCATAGTCGAACAAAATAATACTGTGAAAGCGTTGTTGATAGGCCTGTGCAAGACGTCCGAACCCGGCGCCAAGCTCGAGCATTGTCCCTCCCGTTGCAGGGAGCAAGCGCAGCACGGCTATCTTGTCCGCAGCGTCTTCATAGTCTCGCCCGGTGCCTTTCCAGAACTCTTTTTCGTAATCGGTATCCGAGTAATCACAGATCTGCATGAAAAAATTATAACATGAAGTGTTAAGCCTGTATGCTGAGGAATGATGCCGCACGGGGCTAAAAACGACGGAAGCAGGGCAGAGAAAAGAATGGGGGGAGACATAAATCACAGGAAGTATTTCCAGAATAAATTTCATATATAAACACATAATATACGTGTTAACTATCGCTTTCACCTCACAAAATAAGTAAGTATAAAACATTCAAAAAGGTGGCACATATGCATATCAAAACCATGGGGGTGGTGTATGGTGTTTTTTTCAGCAAAGAGACATGAATATTATCAAAAAGGAGCTCCGTTCATTCCGGCTTATACCGGGGGAATGGACATAAAAAATTCAAAAGGGATGGTCCGGCAACAAGAGGTAAAACCGCAATCAATCAATAAACCAAGCGACACCAGGAAACTACTGCAAAAGTTAAGTGACCTTGAAAAATATACTGGCAAACTCTTTTTGAACAAACCGTTACCGGACTCACAACAACAGCATGCCCAAGTTACGTTGCTGTCAAAAAATATCACCTCGATCATCCTCAAGGGGGACCTGAGTAAACAGGAGTGTTCGTCAATCTCCGCCGCTATCAAGAAAGTCCACACTACCTGGACGGATAAGCCTAAAACGATCTCGAACAGTACTGAAGCCGCTTTGCTGATCGCAGCATTTCGAGAGGGCTTCTTACAAGAATTTAAGCTCAGCGGGAATATGAACAACCCGAAAGATATTAAATCTGCACTGAACAATATCATTGGAATACATCCTCAAATTGCCCAGAGCATTATTGACATTGCGGACAGCAGCACCGAAGCCGAAAATAAATTGCCGACCCCAGAAGACATTGCAAAACAGTACGGCAACGATACGGAAGCAGCGAAAAGCGCTATTGCGGAATATAGAACAGCATACGAGGCACTACAAACCTCTGGAAAGACACTGCTTAGTGCCGCACGTGCAGTCATCGAAATATGCAAAGAAAAGGGTATCCCTCTCAGGGTCCCGGAAACGCTTGCAAGAGCACTTAAAACATTCGAAGAGCAGCTAGCTCAGGAAAAACATTTACCATCAGGCGATCAAGCAACAAATCAGGACCAGCGGGGAGGGAAAGAGGGCGCCTATAGGGTCAAAAAAGATGGCGTCGATCCAAAGAAAGACAAAGGTGCTGTCATCAGAAAAAAAGATGAAGCTGATGAAAACATAGCCCTCAAGGAAGATGCAAAGCTATCGCTTGATCAGAAAGTTGTTTTGGATTCCGGCAGAGTACAGGTTAATCGGGCGAACACGGGCACGTTTATGCCAAGTGGAACGCCCCGGAAGGCTCCAGTGACGACAGGGCAGGACATTGCAACAATGATTCTTTCATTCAGGTCGAGCATCTCTTCTGCCGTAGAGGGTAAGGCTCAGGACTTAGACCCGACAGGATCACAGCCAAAGAAGATCGAAAAAGAGCTGAGCGCATAAATATCAACGCCGGTGATCTTTT
>CAZKCB010000351.1:0-1747 GCA_964550965.1 uncultured Oscillospiraceae bacterium | reverse complement strand
TTCTTTGGGAATACCCCGTCCTTAAGATCGACGACCTGACCGCCCTGGGTCGCTTCTGCCGAAGACGATCTCCGGAGTGATACTTCTCATCTCGCCCACAGAAAACACGCTCTATCTTCAAAGCAGCGGCACTCCCGACTGCGGAAAGATCGTTCGTGACAATGCAGCGGTCTGGCGCGGAAAAGGCGGAGGCAAAAGCGACAATGCACGTGCGATTTTCCCAAAGAGAGAAGAGCTTGACTGTTTTGTCGACTACCTGTTTAAAGCATACTAAAGGAACCGTTCCATTTTAAAAACCGAGTAGAAACAGAAGGGAACCGCCGATGGTTTTTTATATTTTTGAAAAAAAATTATACAAACAGGAAAACCTTCCTCCCGAAGTTCCTATAGATGGACTTCCTTGTCTTTCTATTCTGACTCCGGAAGAACTGCAGGAAAAGAACAGTGTCTTTCAGTTAAATGAAAAAATCGTTAAAGATTGTATGCTTTTGCAATCAAATAAATTCGAAAGCCATGAAGGGCTCGATTACATTTCACTTGCAATTCCTGCTAGCGAGGATCCTGTTATCCGGGAACATCAGATTTCGATTCTTTTTCGACACAATCTGTTGCTTTTTATCTGTGACGAGCCTTTTCAGATTCCTGTTTTTCAAAAATTGCTTGCACGGATCGGCTTTTCCGAGGATGAGCCGCGCGTCATTTCTTTAGAACGTATCGTCCAACTGTTTTTCGACGATCTGACCGCAGAAGATTATATGCTTCTTGATGCTATTGAAGATGAGGCTTCAAAGCTCGAAGAACAGCTTATCACGACAAAAGCCGGTGACTATTCTGTAGAAGTCATCATTCTGCGAAAAAAACTGCTTGCCTACAAAAGATACTATGATCAGCTTTCTTTTATCTCAAGCTCCATTGAAGAAAATGACAACGGTCTCTTTACGGAAAAGGAAGTACGTTATTTTCGGATCCTTACAAACCGCACCGATCGTCTGCTCAGCGCGATCGACAATACGCAGGATTACATTTCACAGATTCGCGAAGCCTATCAGACACAGATCGATATCAACCAGAACAGCATCATGAAGCTTTTTACTGTCATCACGTCGATTTTTCTGCCGCTGACACTGCTTGTCGGCTGGTACGGAATGAACTTTGATATGCCTGAATATCGGTCTCCTTACGGATATCCTGTATTGGCGATCCTAAGTGTGATCGTTGCGCTCCTCAGCTTTGTTTATTTTAAAAAGCACAAATGGTTTTGACCACTTGTGCTTTTCTTTTCAGACTTTCAATTCCATGAACTTTGTTCCCTCGACCGGATGGCAGCCATATGGTTCGATTTCATAGAAGCCAAATTCCTTGTACAGTGCTTGCGCTTCTATCATCGATGGCAGGGTATCGAGTCTGATGAAACGATATTTCTTCTCCAACGCTTCGTCAATGATCTTGTCGATCAGCCTTCTTCCAACACCCAGTTTCCTATATTCGTCACGCACATAAAGTCTTTTCATTTCGCATATCTCATCTGTCATTTTTCGAAGAGCCACGCAGCCGGCGCTTCGCCCGTCCACCCGCGCCAGGATCAGTAATCCGTCAGGCGGGCCATATTTATCCAACAAAGTTTCCATTTCCTCTTCAAAATTTTCAAAGCAGAAATTTACCGAAAAAGACCCTGCGTACCCGCGAAAGAGCTCTTAGACCTTTTCAACCAAGTCTTCGGACTCACACCTACAAAATCGAATATGTG
>CAZKCB010000350.1:0-1756 GCA_964550965.1 uncultured Oscillospiraceae bacterium | reverse complement strand
CTCTTGTAATTAAAGTTGGAAACACAGACACGGCCGGCAGATCGACAAATGTATGCATTGAATGGCTGGCTGATTATATGAAGGAGCAAACGGGCGGAAAGATAGTCGTTGAATCGTATCCGGATGGAGCGCTCGGAGATGATCCTGAAATGTGCAAAGGTGTCTTGCTTGGCACAAACGAAGTGTATATCGGGCTCAGCGGAGTATTGGGCGGGATCGTAGGGCCGCAGCTTGATGTGGTAGATCTTCCTTTCCTTTATGCCTCGTATGATGAGTGGGTCGCAGGAAGTTTTGAAAAGGCGGGACTCGACATTTACAACGAAATGCTCAAAGACACAGGCTATGTTTGCGTTGACTTTATGTACAATGGCATGATGAATATTTGCAGTTCAAAAAAGATTTATCATAATGCTTCCGACATGGCAGGCTATAAAATTCGCGTAAGTTCGGGACAGATGAATCTGGATATTTTCAAGGCGATGGGTGCAGATCCGGTGGCTATGGCCTGGGGCGAAGTTTATCCTTCTCTTGTGCAGGGTGATATTGACGGCCTCACTCATTCCCTCGGCGTATTCAATGATTTCGCTTTTTATGAATATGCGCCCTACATCACATTGTCCGAACATCAAAGCTCCCCTTATACGGTTGTGATGTCGACGGAATTCCTTGATTCGATGCCGGCCGATCTGCGTCAGATCTTCATAGCAGGGATCCATGAGGCTTGTGCAAAGCAGAGAGAGATGGAACGTGAACTGGAATTAGGCTATGTCGATAAATTCGTTGAAAAAGGTGCTACGGTCTATCGATCCACGGACGAAGAGAAAGCCGCATTTTATGAACGCTGCAAGGATATTTACTTAAATCAGAGAGAAGTTACGGGTGCGGATATTTTTGACCGATTTGTTGCTACTGCAGGAAAATGATTTTTAGAAAAAAGTGAAATTATAAAAAAGCAGACACTCTTTTCCGCTTATGCGGATATCAGGTGTCTGCTTTTGTTTTTTAGATTTCTTACCTCTCGAGACTATTCTTTGTCTTCAAGTTCCGAAAGCCAAACCGCGCTGTCCGCATCACTTGGCATAATGAAGGTTCCGGGTGCAAGGATCAAAGAAGCGACCTTCGGACGATCGGGAGCACAGTTACGTTTGAACTGATGCATAAAGAAGCGCTTATAAAATCTCTTGAGGCAAGCTTTGATAAACTGTTCATCATACTCTCCGCAGACCGCTACGCAGGCCACGGCAAGGATCTTTGCGGGTGGAGTTCCGGTTCCTATCCCATGAGCGAGAAAGATATCCTGGAGAATATAAGGTCCAAGTGCTTCCTCGGTTTTCTGTGTCATATCGCCGTTTTCATCAGGGGGCAAAAGCTCCGGAGAAATCGGTGTGTCAAGGATCGACTGCAGCGTTTTTGCAAGCTGCAAGTCATCACTGCAGAAGGGCGTCAGCTTATTTTCGCCGCTGAGTTTTTCTGTGATGAACCATTTTAAAATAAAACGGATCAGGGTTTTCTGGATACCGCCGTTCACGTTGTACATCGACATGTGATCGCCGTTAAAGGTGCTCCAGCCAAGTGCTTCTTCGGAGAGATCGCCTGTCCCGAGATGAAGTCCGTGCTCTTTGTTTGCCAGATCCATAAGGATCTGCGTGCGTTCCCGTGCCTGCCCGTTTTCATAGGCGGAGTCATGGACTGCGGGATCATGTCCGATTCTGAGGAAATGCTGCAGGCCCGCATCGCGGATCGGGTACTGACCGGT
>CAZKCB010000349.1:0-1777 GCA_964550965.1 uncultured Oscillospiraceae bacterium | reverse complement strand
CGAAAGAGACCTGTTCAAGAAATACTCGCCCATGCCGTTTCCGTTTAAGCTTCGATCGATGCCGAGCAGCCCTATACTGACGGCATTTTTCTTAAATTCTTTGATGGTGCAAAAGCCCATCGGCTCATTTTCCCTGTACATCACGTAGGCAAAATCGTCAAAATTACCGAGAATTGCTTTTTCAATCCAATTGACATAGAAATCCTTTACTTTTGAGCGGTCGAATTCCCCATCGAAATAGTAGCGGCTGTCTTTATAGATATCCGAAGCGATAACCCTTAATTTTTCTATATCCTGCAAGCTGCCCTTGCCTACTCGGAAGTTCTCTTTTTCAGGAAACCAAATATCGTTGTTCAGATACCTCTCGAACGTCAGGCGGATATCAACAAAGGAATAACCGGATCTTTCGGCGTTGAGTACGCTCACCTTGTCATGGCAATTGCACAGGTATTCAAGCAAATCGATATTTTCTTTTTTGGTGAACTCTTTTACAATTCTCTCAATATTCGGCGTTAACCTCAGGCAGGACACAAACCCGATATTGATCCCAAAGTATTCACTGTCCCATTGTAATTTCTTGAAGAGGGAAACGATATCCACCAGTTCGTTTTCCGCCTGGCTGCTTTGAACCTCTTCGAGCAGCTTGTTAGGATCCATATTCATACTTTTTGCCAGCAGGTCCAGCTCCACATTTTCCACGACCGAAGACAGCAGATATCTCTGGCCGGCAAAATTCCTTTTTCTTCTCGATTCCTTGGATGCAAGCGGATCTATCCCGATATCGATTATGTCTTCCAGCTCCTGATTGGGTCCGATCACGATCAGGACGACATTAAGCCCCCTAAGCAAGAGGGCTGTTTGAAAGGATATTTTATTTGTCGTGACGACAATCGAAATATCCATGGCTTTGATATGGGCGATCAGAGAAATGTCGTCTTCATAAGTACAAAGGTCGGAGTTGCGGATATTGTATCGGATGTAGAGGAGCGTTTCGTGATAGATCTTGTCCACAAACGATCCGTTGGCATCAGTCTTAAATATTAAAAAGGATGTTTTCATATCAACTATACCGGCGGTACTGTAAAATTTCTCTTTCCTCGTCGAGAGAAGCCCAGGCGGCTGTCCCCATGATTTGTTCAATAAACTGAACGCTGTCCACCAGGTTTCTCATCTCTTCCGGTTCCAGGCTGAGGGCATGGTCCGGCCCCTTGCTTTTCTTCGATAACGTAAAATGTTTTTCAATAATTGTTGCCCCGGCGGCAACGGCGTATTTGGGCGCTTCAATACCTAAAGTATGATCTGAGAAGCCCACGGGGCATTGATATCGCTCTTTTAACGATGGAATGGTTCGGAGATGCAGCTGCTTCATGGAAGACACAGGGTATGCCGAAATGCAATGTAAAATGGCGAACGGGATATTATGGTCTTTAAATATGCGGGTTGCCTGGTCGATATCCTGTTGGTCGGCCATTCCCCGGGACATTATGACAGGTTTGCCCTGCAAGGAGATTTGTTGCACCAGCTTTTTGTTGGTAACATCAAAAGAAGCGATTTTGTAGCAGGGTGAAGCGATGGATGCCAAAAAATCAATAGATTCATCGTCAAAAGGTGTAGAAAAAACCGTGATCCCCTTGTCGCCTGCATACTGAAATAACTGTCTCTGTTGATTAAAGGTAAGTTCGCATTGCTTCAACAGGTCGAAAATCGGGGAGCTCTTTTCGACCCGCTTTTCCGTAATGTACGTCTGTAATTTGACGGCAGAGACATTTGCCCATGC
>CAZKCB010000348.1:0-1820 GCA_964550965.1 uncultured Oscillospiraceae bacterium | reverse complement strand
GGGGGAACGGGACAGTCACAAAGGTGTGCGTTTTGGATTGAACAAAGGACAGGTCAGTACCCTCCTCGGTTCGTCCGGTTCGGGTAAGAGTACCCTGTTTCGCTGCATGAGCCATGTCGGACAAGCAGATCAAGGCCCGAGACATTGCGACGGCAGGATCGGACTGGTATTTCAGAATTTCAATCTGTTCCCGCATAAGTCGGTCATCGAAAATTTGATCGAAGCACCGATCATCGTCAAGAAGATCCCGAAGCAGCAGGCCATCGATTTTTCTATGGGTTTGCTCGCAAAGGTAGGTTTGCTTGATAAACGCGACGCTTACCCTTGTCAGCTTTCGGGTGGACAGAAACAGAGAGTAGCGATTGCAAGGGCTTTGGCCATGGAACCGGAGCTGATGCTCTTTGATGAGCCAACTTCTGCTCTCGATCCCCAACTGATCGGTGAAGTTCTTCAGGTAATGAAGAAGCTTGCCGAGGAACACATGACGATGATCATCGTCACCCATGAGATGAATTTTGCGCGTGAAGTTTCCGATCGTGTCATCTACATGGACAATGGCGTCATCGTCGCAGACGGTCCTCCGGAAGAGATCCTTGTCGATCCCAAGATCCCTGAACTTCGGGCATTTCTTGATTTGGACAGGTAAGTCGTTCGCTGAAAAGTTAAACTCTTATATAATAGAACAAAAAAATGATAGGCGTCTCCGAAAGGAGGCGCCTTTTCAAATGCTGGCAAACCGATACAACAAATCACAAAGTATGGATTTAGAAATCTCCCCGGTCCCTTCCCTTAGGAAAACCAACAAAACAGAAGAAAAGGCATACGGTTTCAAGGCGAATGGAACGCAAGGGAGAGTATGCGGGAAAAGGAGCGGAAAGCGTTGAAATAGAAAGAGTGAAAACGAGGAAAAGAAAGCAGAAAAAAGCGGCATTTCGGAGAAACGAAAAGAAAAAGCAAAAAAGAGAGAAAAGGTGGTTGACAGTCGATAGCAGGGGTGCTATTCTATAAAAGCTGTCGCCGACGGAAACAGCGCGGGCGGCTCAAAAGGACGCCGGCAAGAGGTTGCAAAACCGAAAACACTGTCTCCGAACAGGCCAAAGAAAAACATGTGAAAATCGAAAAAAAACGGTTGACACGGAAGGCCAAAAGCGATATGATAATTAAGCCGCTCAGGAAGCGCAAGCGAATGAACGGAGCCGCGAAAGCGGGAAAACGGGAAGCCTCTTCGGAGGTGGCCGTATGAACCTTGGAAACTACATAGTGCAGAAATTTAGTCATTAAGACTATGTACACAAACGATCATGCAAATGATCGTGGGTAAGAATCGTTCAATGCAAATTGAACGGGTCGAACGTACAATTCTTTGAGAATAAAAAAACAATAATTTCGAGATTCGTATGCAAATATGAAAATCGGGAAAACAAGCAAAACGCAACGCGTTTTACTGAGCAAGGTGTTAAGATCTTCGGATCTTCACATACAAGTATATTAAGAGTTTGATCCTGGCTCAGGATGAACGCTGGCGGCGTGCCTAACACATGCAAGTCGAGCGGTATATATTGGAATGCGATTTCGGTCAAGTGAAGATATAGAGAGCGGCGGACGGGTGAGTAACGCGTGGGCAACCTGCCTCATACAGAGGGATAGCCTCGGGAAACCGGGATTAAAACCTCATAAAGCCATTGATTCACATGTTTCGATGGCCAAAGATTTATCGGTATGAGATGGGCCTGCGTCTGATTAGCTGGTTGGTGAGGTAACGGCCCACCAAGGCGACGATCAGTAGCCGACCTGAGAGGGTAATCGGCCACATTGGAACT
>CAZKCB010000347.1:0-1824 GCA_964550965.1 uncultured Oscillospiraceae bacterium | reverse complement strand
CTCATGGACCCTGTCGCGTAGTTCATACTCCGTCTGACCAAACAGCTCATGATTAAAGCGGAAGGTATCAGGGTCAAAAGCCGAAGCAGAATCTGTGCTGCTGTGATAGTAACTGTCATAATAGATGCTTTCTTCACCTTCCCCGGCAACGATCGAAGGAACACCGGCGGCAGTCCACTGGAAATCCTCTGTTCCCGTACTGCCAGGCATAGTATATGTACAATCATAGCCGCTTGCCTGAATCAACTCTTCTGTATGTTTTTTGACAAAATCCTGCAATTCATTTGAGGTGCTGATTCCATAGTTGGTTTCTCCCAAAACAGGATAGGCTCCGTCAATGTTTATGATCGCAAAACCGTCTTTTGCCCATTCCGGATGGATCGTCATGATTTGTTCATAAGCGCCGCAGGACCAATCATAAGTACTGTCGATCCGGCCCCATTCTTCGGCTCCATGTGCAACGATCCTTATGGTTTTATCAGGAATGTATCCGCTGTCGACGATCGCCTTCGCAATCCCGAGTGAGGTTGCAATGCCCGAAGCGTTATCAAAGCTCGAATGATAATATCCGTCATAGTGACCGAACAAATAGATCACTTCATCTGTTTTACCGGGGATCTCGCCCCAGACATTATATGTTTTGCTGTCCGGCTTGACTTTGGAATCTGCATTTAATCTTACCGTGATTTCTCCGGTTCCGGAAGCATTGATGTACTGCTGCAAAGTCAGAGAATCCTTTTGACTGATTGCAAAAGCAGGAGCGTCAGAAGGCCCGCAAATATCCTGTGAAGTCACTCTGTTTTCATCGGCCGTCTTTAGCACGGACATCGCAATAACAGCCCTTGCACCTTTTAGTTTTGCCTGGTACGCCGGGTAATTGATCCACCATTCATTGTTTTGATCGATATCGATCAAGACGAGCTTACCGGTCACATCGATGTTTTCATAATCAGCAGCCGTTCCGCGTTTCAGGTAAACCAGCTGAAGCTTCTCATTTTTTGCTTTTATGTTGGTTGCATAACCCCCTAAAACGATCTTTACATCCTCTCCGGAAGCATCTTTATAGGTCAGATTTGCCCCGCGGTAAACCCAGGAGTCTACCGTGGCCTCATCTTTTGTTACGTTGGAAAGTCCGATTTCTTTCATTGTCTCGGAAAGATAGTCCGCAGCAGCATACTCTGCAGGTGAGCCGGCAGATCGATTTCCCGTATCAGGGTCATCTCCAAGGTCGGACAACCTCGTCATCACCGTCTCTGAGTATTCAGTGTCGATCGCATTCGTAAAACTGTCAATCGCACGCTCCTGCTTTTCCTGCGGAGAACAAGCGGTAAGGCTTAGGATTAAAATCGAGGATAGTATTGCGCAAAAGATCCGTTTTGTCATTTTTATTCCTCCTCAGGGTTTGACAGCTTACTGGTTCGTTTTTCTTATATACCTTTATAATATACCACTTTCGAATACAAATAAGCCAAAATATTCTTATATTTGCAGAGAAAAATCAGTTGAAAAGCTATTTCTGCTCGACCGCAGCAAAGAGTACCTTGGCTGCAACAGGAGCAGCCGCGCCGATTCCCGAGTTTCCGTTTTCCACGACTACAACAAAGGCAAGCAGATAGTCCTCTCTGTCAAGAAATCCCGCAAACCATGCATGGGGAGCAAGACCTTCACCGACCTCGGCTGTGCCTGTCTTGGCACAAAGCATAAGCCCTTTGTAATTTCCTTCTCCGTATCCTTCAACAACATCATTTCGCATCAGCCTCTTGAGCTCCGCCGAAGTTTCAAGCGAAAGGACTCGTGTTTCTTCTTTTTTAAAATCAGGAAGCA
>CAZKCB010000346.1:0-1841 GCA_964550965.1 uncultured Oscillospiraceae bacterium | reverse complement strand
GAGGATAGAGGATTTGCATTTGAACGAATTTTTTTTGTCTTGGGGGATGTTCCTGATTAAAAGAAACTTGAAATTCGAAGTGCAAGGCTCACGTAACTTACCATATGGCAGAAAGCGGAACAGAATACCGGCAGAAATTAAGTAGCGCCTTGGATATTATAAATAGAAGCACTTACGAATCGGAAAAAAAAAATAGTACGTCAAAACCGGTCGAGTCATACGAAAATAGGCGAGGGATCCTTCTTCGTTCTCTTTTTAATGTTCTTCCCGATCTTTTTTTTGTGATCGATCCCAGTGGCAGGATCCTTGAATATGAAGCAAAAGAAGAAACTTTGCTCCATGCTCCACCTGAAATTTTTCTGGGAAGGACCATTTATGAGGTTTTGCCTCAGGAAAGTACAAAAAAATTTGCGGAAGCCCTCAACCTTCTAAAGAACAATGAAATCACAAGCTACGACTATAGCTTGTCTAAAGATGGAGAAACCCGCTACTATGAAACGCGAATGAGCAAAATCCCTTCGGAGGAAAATGTCATTGCTGTGGTACGGGATATTACAGATCGGAAGCAAACAGAACTCGATAAGCAGGCATTGACTGACCGACTGAGAATCCAGAACGATGTGATAAGACAGATCAGTGAGATGGAATCGAGGATCAATGGTGATATTCCAGGTTTTTCCGCGAAGGCTACTGAACTGATTGGCAGAGCAGTCGGGATCGAACGTGTTTCTGTCTGGGTCTATGATGAAAAGCAGGCGATTTTGACCTGCATGGATCTCTTTGATATGACAGAAAATAGCCATATCGCGGGCCAAACGATGCGCGAAGAAGAAAATACGCAGCTTTTCTGGCAAATCAAAAATAATCACTATGTAGTGGTAAAAAAATTAATAAACGAGATCCTTCTGAGAGATTCAAATAAAAATGAACTGAGGCCTTCCGGTTTAAAATCGCTTTTGATTTGTAAAATCGAATCGGCAGGCAGAAATCGCGGAGTAATTTGTTTCTCCTATCTCAAGGAGGAACGTCATTGGGAAACCGACGAGATTTCTTTTTTCTGTCAGGTTGCAAATTATTTCGGAATGTCTTTTATCACAAAGGATAGGATAGAAGTTGCCGAAGAACTCAAACGCAGTGAGTTCTTCTTAAAACGTGCACAGGCGGTCGCAAAGACAGGCCACTGGTATCTTGACATCGCAAAAGATGAATTGTGTTGGTCTGATGAAGTATACCGGATTTTCGGGATCGAAAAAGGAACGCCGCAAACGCTGGCAAGCTTTTTTTTGGTTGTCCACCCTGATGATCTGAAAAGTGTTGAAACTGCTTGGCATGATGCGATGCAGGCGGGCGAATACAATATCACATACAGAGTTCGCGCCCGAGATGAAATTCGCTGGGTCGAAGAAAGAGTAGAAGTCGAGTTTGACAGCGAGGGCAATGCTCTGGTTGGACTTGGAACGGTACAAGATATCACAGAAAAAGTTCGGATCAATAAGCAGCTTGATGATTATCGTTTGAATTTAGAAGATATGGTCGTATCTCGCACAATGGAGCTTGAACTTGCAAAAGAAGCAGCAGAAGCCGCAAGTCATGCTAAAACTGCATTCCTTTCAAATATGAGTCACGAAATCAGAACGCCGATCAATGCGATCATTGGCTATGCTCATTTGATCAAGAGAGATCCTTTGAGTGATCGCCAATTGAAGCAGATCGATAATCTTGCAGGGGCTGCAAGACATTTACTTAATATCATCAATGATATTTTAGATCTCTCGAAGATAGAAGCAAGTAAGCTTGCTTTGAATATCAATGACTTTGAACCGGGAAAAGTGCTCAATCAG
>CAZKCB010000345.1:0-1844 GCA_964550965.1 uncultured Oscillospiraceae bacterium | reverse complement strand
AAAGAATTATTTTACCCAGTGAGCGAAGATGCCATCTTCCTTTCGAAGATCACCGGAAGGCCAACATTACTCAAACATCAATTGAAGTTATGTTTAGATGCTGGGTGGAGTGTTTCAGTGATTCAAGAAAAGTTTAACATAGAGGAGTATTTAAAAAAAAATGGATAAAAACAAAGAGTTTTGCACTGCCGTCCATCAATATGTCGAGTATTGGGAACAGCAATGCAAAGGGAACACAAAAGACGGCTTAACTGGACTTGCTTTCTCCATCTTGAGGCTATTAGATGGGCTCGCACCGAATTTTCATGGAAATCTTAAATCATTGACGAATGAAAATCCAAGTAAATTGTTGCACCATCTATTCAGGCAAACAAGCGCTAAGGAAGCCGAAGAAAAATGATCCGTGTAAAGCCGCTTTACATTGGATGAGTCGGGGCGGTTTTTCTGGCCCCGATTCCCGTCTATTCATTGACAGATAAAAATTGTTTTAATATATAGCCTAATATGAGAGTGTAAAGTCGTAACCTCGAGTAGAATAAAATTCATATAAGGCACGAAACAGAATGGGAGCAAGCAAAGCTCAACTACTTCAACGAAGAAAGCCCGGGCGTCCACGGGAATACGATGCAGAAAAGATCGCCGATGAATTACTTGAATGGGTTAAGGATGAAGAATCCATAAACTTCGTCCAATTCTGCGCCGATCGCGGATATTTGCCAAGCTTAATTTGGCGTCTTGAGAAAGAAAATGAAGACTTTTCCTACGCATACACTATCGCAAAGAGGAAACTCGCGGAACGTCTCGAGCGTTATTTAAACGCTGAACAGCTCAACTATGGAGCATATCAGCGCTATCAAGCTGGATACGATCCCTTCCTATGTAAAGCCGAAGATGAAGAAAAAGATAAAGACGCTGCACGCAGGAAAGGGATTGTAGAAAGTGAACAAACCAACCTTGTCTTATTGGCTCAAATGGCCGCAGAAGGTAAAATATCGCAGAAGGATTGATGTCAATACTTTCCCAGAAATGGCGACTCAATAATCTCTATCGTATCATCGACCGAAATGCAAATTCGATTCCTTTTCGACTTAATAGTGTTCAAGAAGATGTTTTAGACCATCTTCACAATCGTAATTTAATTTTGAAAGCTCGCCAACTCGGCATGTCGACCTTTGCAGTTTTAATGCTCATGGACGAAGTGCTCTTCAATGAAAATCTTGCCGCTGGAATTGTTTCCTACTCACTTGAACATGCCCAACACATTTTTAAAAAAATCATTGGCCACGCACTCGATACTCTGCCCGTTGAGATCAAGTCATTGGCTGGAATAGTACAGAGGTCAGCCCGTGAAATCAGTTTTAACAATGGAAGCTCTTTGCGCGTTGACACGACTTTACGCGGGGGGTCATACCCGCTCGTCCTTATCTCCGAGTTCGGAAAAACTTGCGCTCGAAACCCGCAAAAAGCTGAGGAAGTCATTACGGGAACTTTACAAGCAGTGCCGAGAGATGGAAAGGTCATCATTGAAAGCACAGGAGAAGGCAATGAAGGATTCTTTGCAGAGATGGTCACAGAAGCTGCGCGCCGGGGAAATCAAGATATAACCTCACTTGAATATCATCTATTTTTCTACCCTTGGATGGATGAGCCTTCCTATGTGTTAGAAGAGAAAATCGATTACGATATTTACTTGAGCGACTATTTCAATAAGATAGAGAAGGAGACGGGGCGAATCATAACCCCATCTCAGCGGAATTGGTATGCTGTGCAAACTAAAATGCTCGGCGATAAAGTCAAACAAGAGTTTCCAAGCACGGTAATGGAGGCTTTTTTAGCTTCCTCCG
>CAZKCB010000344.1:0-1856 GCA_964550965.1 uncultured Oscillospiraceae bacterium | reverse complement strand
ATGGGCTGGGTGCGGCGATCAACCGGTTCCTGACGGGAAGTATCACGACCAAAGTGCTATATAAAACGAAAATCACTGTCGTGGTCGTTCAATAGCTTATCTTAATGCCACTCCAATCAAAGCTTTCGGATTTTTCTGAAAGCCTTTTTTTATGGATTCTTTGTCAAATACTTTCCTGCCATCTGGAGAACGTTTCAAAGCATTTTGTGAATGCCGGAAGGTCTGCTATCCAACGTGAAGGTTCCATTCCAGCAGACGCCGCTTCGCTTCGGTAATATCGGCGCTTCTCATGAAATCATAGAACTTCTTCTTCAATGTGTATGCGCTTCGCAGTTTATCTGAGAGCTTCAGCATGGCTTCGATCTGGAGTCGCTCATCAGCAGTCAGATCCTTAAAGCGCTTCAGGAGAATGCGTCTGCTCCGCTTGAAATATCTCCGTCTTTCCTGGTGGGACCGCTGCTGCGTCTCGTTTTTACATGTTCGAATGCCCAGGTGATCTGCCGGACGACGTGATATTTGTCTGCAATGATCATGGCGTTTTTAAAGCAGCCTATGGAAACATCCCGAAACAGCGAACTCAAAACAAATTCATATTGACATTCTTTGATTTTAATATAAGATATAAATAATTGAATATTGATTTTCGGTCAAAGCGTGTATGTGAAAATATATAGCGCGGAGTAAGTCATCTAAGTCCTTTAGATATGATGTTCTTATATGAGATTAAGCTAGGAGGGTGAATAGCAATTATTATTGCTGCTCACTTTTTTTGTGCTTAATTTTTTATAATTCATTTTAAAATGGAAGGAGGTGACTTCCTCAATGAAAAAATTTATTCTGCCGTTATGTTTATCAGTAATATTTATAGTCGGTTTTAAACAGATCAATCCCACGTTGGATGTTGTAGGTGTTTTATTGGCTATTTTGATGGGATCAGGAATAGGCGTCGCAATAAACAGCCAAGTTTTTAAAAAAACTAAAGAATAGGGAATTAAATCAAAAAATATATTGCCATTATTTTGTGAATTAAATCATGCTCATCGTGAGCATGATTTAATTTGTTTATAGGAAATTATTTCCCTGATACCTATAACTTGTAAATGGGATTTGGAGTGGGCCACCATTTGAAAAGAGCATTCAGCTTGATTCTGGGTGTAGGCTGGGGCGACGCCAAGCCACTACGCAAAATTGACGGGAAGCCTTAAAAGTTGTATAATGAATTAGGCGAAATGGCAGCTGCCGTACAAGTTTATATACCAGTAAATAGGATTATCGAAAGCCACTCTTATTGGGGTGGCTTTTATATTGCAAAAAAGACCTGAAAGGTAATGAAAAAATGAAATTGAATCTTAGCAAGCAACCCTGGGGAAATCTGTTGTTCTTATCTTGTGTTCTTTTCTCTGCAATAATGATCATGGTTTTTGGGACAATGATTATATTTGCCAGTCAAGTGGATATTAGCAGTCTAAAAGAGCCTTTAGCAAAGCCGCTGATTATTTATGATGTAAATAATGTGGCTGTATCTGAACGTTCATCTACCGAGTTCACGGCGGTTCCATTATCTGAAATGCCCGAGTATTTCATAGCTGCGGTCATCGCGGTAGAAGACAAGCGCTTTTATAAGCATTCAGGTGTTGATCTTTTAGGCATTATGCGTTCAGCGGGGCGTAATCTTCTGGCTGGCTCTATTGTAGAAGGTGGCAGCACGTTGACACAGCAGCTTGCAAAAAATATTTTTCTCACTCCGGAACAGACCTATAGCAGAAAGTTTAAAGAAGTCATTACAGCTTACCGAATTGAGCGAAAATATAGTAAAGAAGAAAAATTTGAGATTTCTCATCTATTTCATAGCATTA
>CAZKCB010000343.1:0-1867 GCA_964550965.1 uncultured Oscillospiraceae bacterium | reverse complement strand
TTGGCGGCGAAGGAACCAACCTGCCGGAGCACAGCATCGTGCTCGTCAGAGGCGGAAGGGTCAAGGACCTCCCTGGCGTACGTTACCATATCGTCCGCGGAGCTTTGGACTGCGCAGCAGTGAAAGACCGTAAAAAATCCCGTTCCAAATATGGAGCAAAACGTCCCAAGTAATCTTAGGATACCGTGAAACTGGATAGGTATCCTGGCTCACCATTGTCTTTTCTTTTCACTTAAAATGAAGAGTCAATTGCGGGCCGGGTATGGTGATCCCATGACCCAATTGAAGTTTTATGAATTTTAAGAAAAAGGAATATCCAGATGTCAAGAAGAAGACGTGCTGTTAAAAGAGAAACGGAACCAGATCCTCTCTACAACAGCTGTGTTTTGACCAAGTTTATCAACAAACTCATGTACAGTGGCAATAAATCTGTAGCCCGCCGCATTGTGTACAATGCGATTGATAAATTCGCAAAAAAAATTAGATCAGAAGACCCTTTAGCCGCTTTCGAGCAAGCACTTGAAAACGCAAAACCTTCTTTAGAAGTCAAATCCCGCCGTATCGGGGGAGCTACTTACCAAGTGCCTATTGAGATCGCTCCTGATCGCAGAACAGCAATGGCGATGCAATGGATCATCAAGTATTCCCGAGACAAAGCAGGCCGTCCTATGGAAGAAGCCCTTGCAGCAGAACTGACGGATTGTTTTAACAACCAAGGTTCAACTATCAAGAAAAAAGATGATACGCACCGGATGGCAGAAGCTAACCGTGCTTTTGCTCACTACAAATGGTAAGATAGGAAATCGCATATGGCAAAACGACCTGAAACAGATGAATTGAAAAATGTCAGAAACGTCGGGATCATGGCTCACATCGATGCCGGCAAGACGACAACGACAGAGCGGATCCTATTTTACTCAGGAAAACTCCACAGAATCGGTGAAGTGCACGAAGGTGCTGCCACCATGGACTTTATGGAGCAAGAAAAGGAACGCGGCATCACCATTACCTCTGCTTCCACAACCGTTTACTGGAAAGGGAAAAAAGGGGAAACACATAAAATCAACATCATTGATACTCCAGGACACGTCGACTTCACAATTGAAGTAGAGAGATCTCTGCGCGTACTCGATGGAGCTGTAGCTGTATTTGATGCTGTAGCCGGTGTTCAACCTCAGTCTGAGACAGTTTGGCGTCAAGCTGAGAAATATAAAGTTCCTCGTATCGCTTTCATCAACAAGATGGACCGCGTAGGAGCTGACTATTTCATGGCTGTAAATTCGATGAAAGAAAAGCTCGGAGCGAATACCGTCATGGTTCACTGTCCGATCGGCTCTGAATCAGATTTTAAAGGGATGGTTGATCTTGTTACAATGAAAGCTTACCTATTTCTAGATGAGACAATGGGTGCTAAGTACGAGGTAGAAGAAATCCCAGGCGATCTGTTAAGCAAATGCAAAGAGATGCGCCAACAGATGCTCGAAGAGCTTGCTACTGTTGATGAAAGTAACGAAGATTTCATGACAAAAGTACTCGAGAATCCAGACTCTCTTACAGAAGAAGAGATTCATGCTGTGATCCGTAAAGGAGTTTGCTCCAACAAGATGACGCCTGTTCTTTGTGGAACCGCGTTTAAAAATAAAGGGGTTCAGCCTCTTCTAGATGCCATCGTTGCTTGGATGCCTTCTCCTTTAGATCGCGGCGCGATTAAAGGGATCAACTACATCACCAATGAGCCGATGCAGCTTGAGCCAAGAGATGATGCCCCTCTGGCCGCTCTTGCATTTAAAATCATGTCCGATCCTTATGTAGGAAGACTGACCTTCGTTCGTATCTATACAGGAACCCTGTCAAAAGGTGTTAGCCT
>CAZKCB010000342.1:0-1891 GCA_964550965.1 uncultured Oscillospiraceae bacterium | reverse complement strand
TGTTTCATAAAATATCTGTTCTCCGGGTGTTCGCTGCCATCATCCACGGCAAGGATTTTCATTGGCATTAAATACTCCTCGATTTTTTATTCGAAATCTTCAGAGTTCCAGAATATGATGGATTCGCAAAAAGTCAAAGTATGCTCAATCAATGAGCCGTTATTTATATGCCGCATATTTATACCAGGTTATCTTTAAAAACAAGATATTCGTAAATTGAACAAAACAAAAGCGGAGACCGATCCCGTAAGCAGCCGGTTTTACCGATTTCAACCTTGAGCTGAACCCGGTAACTGGGAACGAATACGTTCGTGCAGAGCATGCATCACTTCCCGCTCGGGTTGAAAAAGGGGTAGCGTGAATTATGATCCCAGCACACATGGGGATGAGAAGCGGAGAGTTTCAATTGTGATTTGGCGGTTAAGACGGATTTATTCCTTTTCGCCTTCGGAGATTCCAAGCAGCTTAAGCTTGTTTTCAAAAAGGGCGCTTTTTTCATTCAGTTCTTTTGAAAGCGCTTCAAATTCGTCAAAAAGGTTGTCAATCGATGTCTGGGAGGCATAGATAGCTTGAGAAAGTTCGACGATCTTTTTGCCGGTTCCTCCTTCAGAAGCCTTCTGCATGGCTTCGGTGTATTCTGTAAGCTCTTTTTCGAGGGCTTCGATCCGGTTTTCTGTTTTTGCAATTTGCTGCTCGATCGGTCTTAATGTTTTCGACTTTTCGGTGATTATTTCGGAGCGAAGACGGCGAAGCTCCTTTTTGTTGAATTTTATGCCTTCTTCAGAGCTTTCATCGGAAGCAGGAAGATTTTTGACAAGACCTTTTTCATCTCTCCAGCCTTCCTTCTCAAGAAATCTCTGGTAGGTTCCTTCAAAAACATTCACATTTTCGTCCTGGAATACAATCAGGCGCTCTGCAAGGGCATGGAGAAACATCTCGTTGTGGGTTACCATGATAATTGCGCCTTCAAAACTGTCAAGTGCCGCAAGCAGGGCATCGCATGAGTCCATGTCAAGATGGTTTGTCGGCTCATCGAGGATAAGCAGATTAACTGGAGTTGCAAGGAGCTTACCCAGAAGAACCCTGCTCTTTTCGCCGCCGGATAAAACGCCTATTTTCTTTAAGGCCGAATCTCCTTCAAACATCATGACCCCGCAGATGTTTCTTGCAGTCTGCCTCTCTATATCATGGTGGGAATAGAGTATTTCTTCTTCTATTGTCCGGCTGTCTACAAGATGGTTCACGTTTGTCTGCTCAAAAAAACCTTTGATCGAAGCCGGATTGTAATCGACCTGTCCGGTCCGGGGTGATAGGTTGCCCGCAAGAATTTTTAGAAGAGTTGTTTTGCCTTTGCCGTTTTTACCGATAACGCACACCCTGTCGCTGGCTCCGATGGTAATATCAAAATCCCTGATAAGGGGTGTATTCTGATCATATGAGAAAGAAATACTGCTTGCGGAAAGAATGCGTTTTCCACGGTAAGGAGCGCTCCTGAAGGAGAAATCAAGGGTTTTGATCCTTTCCAGTTTATCCTTTTTTTCCATCTTGCCCAAGGTCTTTACCCTCGATTGCACCATGTTGGCGAGCCTTGCCTTTGCCCTGAACCGGCTTATAAAGAGCTCGATCTCTTTCCTGCGCTTATCATCATTGACCCGCGTTTTTTCGTATATCTCCTCGTCCTGCGCGGTCTGAATGTAATATTTTTCGGTGTTGCCCGAAATCTTGCGGATTTTTTTCCTGTGTATTCCGAGGGTATGGGTTACTATTTTATCCATGAACCCCCTGTCGTGAGTGATGAGCATAAGCTCGTGCGGCCAGTTGACCAGAAAGCGCTCGACCCAGCGTATTGAAGTGATGTCAAGATAGTTAGTCGGTTCGTCGAGGAGCAGAA
>CAZKCB010000341.1:0-1891 GCA_964550965.1 uncultured Oscillospiraceae bacterium | reverse complement strand
ATTTGCCGGAAATGTTTCTGCCGATCTTCTGGGGATTGTCATCGATAACTGCAACAACGCGCTTTCCGGCTTCCGGATTTCTCGCGATTTCTTTGATCATGCTGGCTCCCGCATCACCGGCGCCTACGAGCAGAACGCGCGAAAGTTTATCCTTACCGCGACCGATATCCAGGTGCATGAATCGATTGACCTTACGCAGATCCGCGGGGTTCTTGATCAGACGGCAGGCGATCCGTGTCCCTCCAAGTAAAATGATATCGAGAAGATATGCAATTCCCTGAACTCCGCGGGGGATCATCTGATCTGCAACATTCAGAAAAAACAGGACCGCAGCAAAAGCGATCGTTGCCGCAGCAAGGATCTTTAGTATCTGCTCAACGCCCGCATATTTCCAAAGGCTGTTATAAAGTCCGAACACAGAAAAAATCGCAAGTTTGATCAGAAGGATCCAAAAAAGATTGTCGAAAAAGACATTGATATAACCCTTGGAAAGAATCGCTTCGATATCGAATTCAAAGCGAAGCAAAAAAGCAAGCATATATGCAATGTTTATAGAAATGATATCAGCGGCTACAAGCGCGCCGATTTTTGTGTATCTCGTCATTTCCTACCCCTATTGTCTTTTCTTTGCCCACCATTATCGTTAACCATAATTTTACCATGATTATCGGTTCTCCACAATAACGCAATTGCGCTTTTATTGTGTTTCAGAAGCAAGGAAACGTTCACAAAGGTCCGGCACAAATTTTTCCATGCCGTTTTGGTTCAAATGATGGACATCATAAAAGTCAGTCTTAATATTGAGATCCATTTCTTCATAAAGCTCCGGATCATTATAATCGATAAATTCCACGCCTCTTTCTGACGCGATCCAGGCAGCGCCGTTGTAACAGATCTTCTGACGCGGGGTTGCATTCGACGGCGCTTTGAACAAAATCAGGCGGATCCCTTTTTGATTTGCGAGGTCAATCATTTTGTTGATGTATAAAGCATTCTTTTTCGTGATCCTGGCACGTCCGTCCACATCGGAAAGATCCGCAGTCTCAAGACCGATCGCAGCCTGAGTCAAACAGACAAAGCCCTTGTCCGGATCCTTTCTCGTCTCATATTTTCTGACGTAATCGAGTTTTTCGAGTTCACGCCAGCGTTCATGGTATTTCATGATGTCGAAAATATAATAACGCTGCTTCCCGGCGGGAGCCGCCGCCATAACCATTTCGATCTTGTTTTTTGAAAGAGGAATGGGATCGATCGCCGTGTGATTCGTTCCTTCATCCATATAAAGGTCCGATATGCTTGCCATATGCATTTCGACAAACATGACTTTGGGCGTTTGCGTCTTTAAGGCCTCGATCATGTAGTGATATGTGATCCAAAGCGGCTGCTGCTGCGTTGCGAACACATAGGAGGAAAGCCCCGTCTCTTCTTTGACTATGGCGGGGTCGACCGAACAATACATATGACTGGAACCGAAGAAAAGGACGTCGACGCTGTTTGGTTTTTCGTTATAAAAACCGACGACCTTTGCCGTCATATCCCACTGCCCCTCGACCTGCTTGTGCATGAGAAGGTGGCTTGCTCCGTTGAATGCCGTGTAAAAAAGCAAAAGAAAGCAAAGCATCCCAAGTACGCGTTTGATGTATTTCATTCTTTGCTCCCTCCTTAAAATTGAAAATAGATGAACTCGCTGTCGCTGTATCCCGGTCCATATACGCCAAACACAATGACCGAAAAGATCAGCGCAAGAATAGCGATCCAGCGAAATACAAAGTATTGTTTCCCAAACCAGTCACGGATGTAGACGCCTTTATATTGGATCACGCTCGAAATGAATAAGATCATGATCGCAAAGAGCAGGACAAAAAGGTCTTCACCGGGAAGGCCGAGCTTA
>CAZKCB010000340.1:1592-1908 GCA_964550965.1 uncultured Oscillospiraceae bacterium | reverse complement strand
CGCATTTGGGTTGGGAACAAATATCGGCTCCCCGGGAAAGCACCCTTCTTCCGACCAACTCTTGGCGTTCTTAAGGACGGTATCGACTTTGTACAGAGGACGTTGATCTGTGATTGAAGTGGGAAATTCGGCGTCGATAAGGTAGGCGTAACGATATTCGTGGGCTGTGCGCGATGCAGGGACGCGCGGCATTTCTGTCGTCTTATCAAAAAGTGTTTCCCGCGAGAGCGCTTGATCAGGCAGAGAAAGGGTAAATCGCTCGAGCGTTGTTCTTTTGCTCTCTTTAATCTCGTTCGGGTTTGTGATCTTATCTGTG
>CAZKCB010000340.1:0-1582 GCA_964550965.1 uncultured Oscillospiraceae bacterium | reverse complement strand
TAATGATATTGGCATTGGTATGGGTACAAATATCGATAAATATTTTTCCATCCTTATCAAAAGCGTTCACGTGGTGAAAGGCGAAAAACGGGTCGCCTTTAAGTGTCGAGACAGCTCCGGTTTTGCGATTGATGACATAAAACGTCGTTCCGTTCTCTGGCACCCATTTGTAATTGAGTATAAACGGCTTTTTTTTCAGCATCAGGTCCAGAGGGTTTACGATAAACGGAAATTCCACAAGGACGACATAATTCTCTGTTAATGCGAAACTATGCATGTAAGCCGGAAGCTGCACAGGGATTTCTGCGATCTTTTCACGGGATGCTTTATGATCTTCTAGTTTCCAGATGATGTAGGAGCTTTTTTCTCCAAATTGAATGCAGTAATTGAATGTTTCACGTGTAGAAGGATCTAGAAGTGAATGCGCGCACTCCCACTGTCCATGAGGAAGGCTGTCGGTGAATTGAAAGGCGCCCAAAGTTTCCAGCGTTTTTGCATCGAAAATAACGGGAAGCGGCACCTCTGTGAGGGCTACCATCTGATCTGCGTTCTCTTGAATCGTGACATCGGCATTCTCAATGTCTTTCATTTCTTTGGGGATAAATCGGGAAGTCTGGTTTTTGAAAACCTTTGCGCAAGGATCTTGCGCAAATCCCGGAAAATTCAGGCTCTTTTCCTCCATCATGATATAATACTGCTCGCTCCGGATAAAGCGATTCGTATAGAACACTTGCCCTGGAGAAAATTCAAAGGCATGCAGCATGGCGAGGCCGTCAAACCAATCGACCCTTTGATCCCCCACTTGAAACTTAGCTGGGCCGTTGCGCAGGAGCGTTCCGGAAAGCCAAGAAGGAATTGTCCCTTTGATCTGACAGGGAATCCTTTGAACCTCTTTATCTAAATCAAAGAGCAAATGCGTATCGTAAAATTTTTGAGAGGAGGGCTGCGGCGAACTGCAAGCACCCAGAAGTAAAACAAGCAATAAAGTCAGCTTTCCCATTCATCCATATTTAAATAAGAAGGCTAAAATGTCAACTAATAGATATCCCCGCAGCGCATAAACGTATTAACATAAGACTTTCCGTCTCGGATATAATCAGCAGAAAGAAAATCATGGGGATGTGAACCCGTGTGATTCACAGGGATGATCTGAGCGGATTCGCCGACTCTATGCATGCCTGCCGCCCAAGGATTGATCGTGCCGTCTTCGTTTTTGTACAGATTGATGACTTGAAGGCCTTGCCCATAGGTCTCGGGTAAAATAAAGTGCGCCGGACAGAATGCGATGACGCGGAGTTTTGGCAAAAGATCGGGACGTATTTGACTGATCATGCGCAAGGCTGCATTGACATGGACTGCACCTTCGGAATGGGCGATCTGTAAAAACTTTTTATCGGGATGTCTATCTAAAAAATCGATCCATTGCTGGGCGATCAAATAAGATGTCTTTGTGTAGCTGCCTCCGTCCACTGCTTTCATCCGCAAAATATCCCACATGAACCCCCTAGTGTCTCCAAATGGCACAGATTGGTGGGTCGCATTGTAAACGCAATGGATGTTATTGCCATCGACAAAGAGATTA
>CAZKCB010000339.1:443-1910 GCA_964550965.1 uncultured Oscillospiraceae bacterium | reverse complement strand
GGAAGTAGCGTCCTTTGTGCTGCATTTGGATGGTTCTTTGCGCCCCAGTTTTTCATACATTGTGTAGTGATCGGGCTTCTTGGAGCTATTGTTGCACAGCTTGGAGATTTGACGGCTTCGATCTTTAAACGAAAAATGGGCATCAAGGATTACGGAAATCTGATTCCGGGTCATGGAGGTGTATTGGATCGCTTTGACAGTATCCTGTTCACCGCACCCGTGATTTATTACTATATTACGTTCGTTGTGGCGTAAAGGGAAAAAATGAAGAAAATTACGATTCTGGGTTCGACCGGCTCGATCGGTACCCAGGCCTTGGATATCATTGAGAAGAATCCGGAGCGCTTTGCTGTTTCTGCTCTGACTTGCGGGAAAAACGTCTTGCTTATGGAGCAGCAGATCCGAACATTTTGTCCGGAAGCAGTCTGCGTCAGTGATGAAAAAGATGCAGCATATTTACGCGCCAAATTTCCGAAGACAGAGATCCTCGCAGGTGAGGAAGGTCTTTTAGAGATTGCCGAAAAGGGAGATTGTGATCTGCTTTTGAATGCACTTGTCGGTATGCGGGGCCTTGCTCCGACCTATCGGGCTATACGCGCAGGAAAAGCGATTGCCTTAGCCAATAAGGAAACCCTTGTCACAGGGGGTGAACTCATCATGAAAGCAGTTCGGGAAGAGGGGGTTCCGTTTCTTCCCGTCGACAGTGAACACAGCGCTATTTTCCAGGCACTCGTGGGGAATCAAGGCCAAAAGATCAACCGGATCCTTCTGACCGCTTCGGGCGGACCTTTTCGTGGATATAGTGAAAAACAGCTTTCCGAGGTAACTCTCAAACAGGCTTTGACGCATCCAAACTGGTCGATGGGGCCTAAAATCACCGTTGATTCGGCATCTATGATGAACAAGGGACTTGAAGTCATTGAAGCAAAGTGGCTTTTTGATGTTTCACCGGAGAAGATCGAAGTCGTTGTGCATAAGGAAAGCATCATACATTCCATGGTAGAATATGTAGATCACTCGATCATTGCCCAACTCGGCGTACCTGACATGAGGGGGCCGATCGCCTATGCATTTACGTATCCTGAACGGATCAAAAATGACCTTGCGGGAGTCGATTTTTTCAAACTTGGTCACTTGAGTTTTGAAGCTGCAGATACAAACGTATTTCGCTGCCTGGGGATGGCTTATGAGGCTCTTAAAAAGGGCGGAAGCTATCCAGTTGTCCGCAATGCAGCAAATGAAGTGCTCGTGCAAAAATTTCTTGAAGGCAGGATCTCTTTTATGGAGATACCAAATGGGATAGAGAATGTTCTTTCCGAACATGTGCCGATCTTTGATCTTGCACTTTCGGATGTGATTTCTGTCGATAAAGAAATCAGGAACAAATTAGGGGGAGAATAAGGATGGGAACAACGATCATATATGCGGTGCTGATATTTTGTCTATTGATATTTGTGCACGAATTTG
>CAZKCB010000339.1:0-433 GCA_964550965.1 uncultured Oscillospiraceae bacterium | reverse complement strand
AGAGTCATTGAGTTTTCTCTGGGAATGGGGCCAAGGCTTTTGCATTTACGAAAGGGCGAGACGGAATATTCCCTGAGGCTATTTCCGATCGGGGGCTTTGTAAAAATGGAAGGCGAAGACGAGGAATCAGATGATCCTCGTGCTTTTAACAATAAACCGGCTAGAAAACGCGCGCTTGTCGTCGTTGCCGGATCCATCATGAATCTATTGACGACTGTCGTGATCATTACGATCATGGCACTTGCCCTCGGATCTGCTACAAATGTGATCGGAGACGTCGCAAAAGGCTTTCCGGCAGAAGAAGCAGGCCTTTTAAAAGGCGACAGGATCGTTATGATCAACGATACCGAAGTCTCGGAGTGGGATCAAGTCATCTCTACTTTATCTGAGAGCAAAGGAAAAACCGTTGATATTACCGTTGAACGTTCCGGCG
>CAZKCB010000338.1:0-1915 GCA_964550965.1 uncultured Oscillospiraceae bacterium | reverse complement strand
TAATGATGGAACAAACGCATTCCGGTAAAGACCATAGTCAAGTTCAACGCATCGCAGGTATTGATGACATCCTGATCACGGATCGAACCTCCGGGTTGTGCAATAAAAGACACACCGCTTCGATGTGCTCTTTTGATATTGTCATCAAAGGGGAAGAACGCATCACTCGCAAGAGAAATGCCTCTCGCACCCGAAATCCAGTCTGCTTTTTCCTGTGCAGTCAAGGGCTCCGGTTTTGTTGCGAATATATTGCGCCATACATGCTCGTCGAGAACATCCTTGAAATCTTCTCCAAGAAAAACGTCGATGGCATTGTCGCGCATCGGTCGGCTCAGTCCTTCAATGAACTTCAGGTCAAGGACTCTCTGGTGATGTCGAAGATGCCAAACATCCGCTTTGTTTCCGGCAAGACGCGTGCAATGGATCCTTGACTGCTGGCCTGCACCGACTCCGATGGTCTGCCCTTGATAGGCGTAGCAAACGGAATTCGATTGTGTATACTTCAAAGTGATCAAAGCTAAAATAAGATCCCGGCGAGCTTCCTTCGGCAGGTTGTTATTTTTTGTCACGACTTCGTTGAGCAATTCGTCATTGATCAAAAAATTGTTTCGGCCCTGTTCAAACGTGATCCCATATACGTCTTTTGTTTCGATCGGTGCAGGGACATAGTCCTTATCGATTTGAAGAACGGTATAAGCCCCTTGTCTTTTTGTTTTCAGAAGCTCTAACGCAGCATCTTCATAGCCGGGAGCAATGACGCCGTCGGAAACTTCTCTTGCAATCAAATGAGCTGTTGCAAGGTCGCAGGTGTCGGAAAGCGCAATAAAATCGCCAAAAGAGGACATGCGGTCAGCGCCTCTCGCACGTGCGTAGGCACAAGCCAGAGGGGAAAGTTCTCTTTCAACGAAATAGATCTTTTTCTCGATGAAATCCAAAGGAAGGCCAAGTGCCGCACCCGCAGGACTTACATGTTTAAAAGATGTTGCAGCCGGAAGACCTGTCGCTTCTTTCAATTCTTTGACAAGCTGCCAGCCGTTTAATGCGTCAAGCAGATTGATATAGCCCGGTTTTCCGTTCAAAACGGTGAGGGGCAGTTCTCCCTCTTTCATATAGATCTGGGCAGGTTTTTGGTTCGGGTTGCAGCCGTATTTCAATTCCATTGAAGTTGCCATAGATTGCTTCCTTTCTGTTCTTTTTACGCAACTGAGAAAAGGTTTCTCAATCTTCCGGATACTTGTTTATGATCTTTGTTTCACTGCTGTTGTCGCGGAAATTGATGAAGCGGACAAAAAGTGAAACTTTGTTATCGGTATTCAGGCTTTTCCATAGGTTTGCAGAAAATGTCTCAATATCACCCTTGATCGTAACCGGGCGCGGATCTCCTTCAAAGGAAGGAAGCGGTTCTCCGTTGACTTGATAGGTATGGATCAGATGACCTGTTCCAGGGATCTTGTTTTCATAAGAATAAAAGAACCGTTGGCAGGTGATCGGATTGCCCTCCGCAGTTTTCAGGATCGAAAGGCGGTAGTGCGAAAAATCACCGTCGGCAAACAAAAGACCGGAAATGCGGGGAGTATAATTGGGGGCATCCGGCTCAAATGTCCGACCTGCCAGTGATTCAAAGAAAGCACGGCCGGCAAGTGTTCCTTCGAGACTGTCGGTAAGAAGCGCACCTTTGTAATCGCTTTTTGAGGCTTCAAAGCGTTCTAACGCATCATAAATTGTGTCGGTCTGATCTCCGTTTGTAACGATCGTCGCACGGTCGATCACTCTGACAGGAGAATAAATGATCAGAGAGGGGTCGCTGAGCTTTGCGGGGTCAAAGGCTTCTGTCCTGATGCCTTCGCCGTCTTCCACAAAGATACGGTTTCTGCTGTTTTCACTGCGGCCCATAATAAAGTAAGCAATGACACCC
>CAZKCB010000337.1:0-1915 GCA_964550965.1 uncultured Oscillospiraceae bacterium | reverse complement strand
CTTCCGGTAACACTTTTTCAAGCTTTTTGAGCATAGCCTTCAGAAGTTCCTGTTCATTTTCGACCCTGCTAAGCAGATCATCTTTAATGACCGCCACCAGCCTTTCCTTGTTTAGTATTTTGGGCTTTTTGTTTTACATTTTTATTTTATTATGTTAATTTTTGTATGTCAATAGTTTTTTTCTGAGTGTACTTGTGTTTTTTGAAGCGCTTTGCAGCACTTTTTCTTGGCCAGTCCACTTTTTTTGCTGAAAGTTATCTAAAAAATCATTTTTTTGTTCTTTTTAGATAACTTGCGCTAAATTAAATCTGCGAGCTTTTAAGATTCATTTTTTAAAACGTTGAAATTTGAATGTTTATATGGTTTTCAAATTTCAACTTCATTTTTTCTCATTTTGAAGTTATCTAAATTCCAAGATTTTTAGATGTAAAAGTATAACTTTTTAAGAAAAGTTATACTTATTTTTGCTTCTGGTGCTGCTTTTAGATAACTCAGCCAAGAGACAAAAGGAGGGCTAAAAAGTCGAAGTCAGGGAACGCTGAAATACATGGGTTTCTCGGTTACCGAAAATGATCCGCGATTTTCATCTTAAGCGAGTTATACTTTTTGTGCGCAGCAGGGGTGATTTTAGATAACTTTTCGTCTGGCAGACGGCTTTTGGGCTTCACTAGCCCCCAATTCAGCATGCACGTTGGGAAGTTGAAGTGTCCGGGCATACGGATTGCCGATGGGACAAGAAAAAACTCCGGGGGTAGCCGGAGTTTCCTTAATTGTTAGTAAATGACGTGCTAATTTTGATCGTTATTAGGCGATTTGGCAATCGAGCTGCATCGGCTTTGATCGATGTCAGGCAATAGCCCTATTTTATGTATTCTATTTGAGTAATTCGAGGGCCTTCTTCATCTGCAGATCTTCATTCGAGACGGCGCCGTTGATGTAGGCGATGGCAGCTTTTTCGAGAGCGTTCATCGTCGAATAGTCAAGCGTGCCGTAGGCCTTGAAGCCCTGCTGTTTCTGGAAAGTCTTTACGGCGCTGACGGTCTTGGCATCCATCGTTCCCGTGACAGCGACCGGATAACCGAGGAACAAAAGACGCTGCTGCGCGCCGTATACGTTGAGGCCGGTTTCACCTGCAACAGGTTTTTTCGACTCACTCATCGGTGCAAACCCTTCATATTGTGCGGTCAAAGCTGCAGTATCGACTGTCGCGTAATTTGAAATGTAGTAATCCGGAGTGATCCCGACTTTGTCGATGACCTTCTTTTGCGGAGTTACAAAATAGTACATAGAGAGCTTCATCGAAGCACCGTTTTTAAGCTCAGCAAACTGCTGAGCAATGCCTTTTCCAAACGTTGTCGTTCCGACGAGAGTAGCAGTCTTGCTGTCCTGCCATGCACCTGCGAGAATTTCAGAAGCGCTCGCCGAGCCCCCGTTTACGAGCAGCACGATCGGATAGGAAGTGCTTCCGTTTCCGTTTGCACTTATTGTTTCAACAGTAAGACCCTTTTGCGTCAGGTAAGTGATCGGGCCTGCAGGCATCATTTGTTCTGCAATGTTTGCAGCGACCGAAATATAGCCTCCGGGATTGTCACGAACATCGATGATAAAAGAATCCGCCCCCTGCGCGATCAATGCATTCTTCGCTGCGATAAATTCGTTGTCGGAGTCTCCGTCAAATTGGGAAATAGAAATGTATCCGATGTTCCCTTCGAGAAGCTTGGACTCAACAGATGTGGTTCTTATCATTTCCCTGGTCAGCGTAAAAGAAATATTTTTTCCGGCGCGAAGGATCGTTACCGTTACTTTTGTTCCGACCTCGCCACGCAGCATATTCACAATGTTGTCGACCGTAAATTTGGTGACGTCCTGTCCGTTGATTTTTACAATGATATCGCCGCTGAGTATGCCCGCTTTT
>CAZKCB010000336.1:0-1918 GCA_964550965.1 uncultured Oscillospiraceae bacterium | reverse complement strand
CCCTGCTTCAGGCAGCGCAGTCACATTTCGAAGCTTGCTTTGGATCTTTCTTGTTCTGACTCCGACCAGCTTGTCGAGTTCGGCGTTGGCCTGTGAGATCCGCTGCTGCGTTGCTTCAAGGACTTTGCCGAATTTGTCGAATTCCGTCTTGACGGCTCCGAGAACGTTCCATACCTCGCTCGAGTGTTTTTGGATCGAAAGCGTTTTAAAGCCCATCTGCAGACTGTTCAAAAGTGCCGCCATGGTCGTCGGGCCGGCAATGCTGATCTTATATTCTCTCTGAAGTGTCTCGACCATGCCTCTTCTGACAAGTTCAGCATAAAGTCCTTCTGTCGGAAGGAACATGATACCGAAATCTGTCGTCTGCGGTGGTTCGATGTATTTGTCGTGGATGTTTTTCGCAAAACCCTTGACGGTTCTTTCGAGCGCCAGTCTTGCGATTTCAATATCTGCCGGAACGCCAAGTTCATAAGCATCCATCAGGCGGCTGTAATTATCGACCGGAAACTTTGCATCGATCGGTAAATAAACAACATCGAATTCATCGCCTGGAAGCTTTACGGCATATTCGACGCGCTCACTGCTTCCTTTTTTCGTAGCGATGTTTTCCTCGTATTGCTCAGGGGTAAGGATTTCCTCTAAAATAGCACCGAGCTGCACCTCACCAAGAATGCCTCGAGTTTTAACATTGGAAAGCACTTTTTTCAGATCGCCGACTCCGGAAGCCAGCGTCTGCATTTCTCCAAGGCCTTTGTAAACCTGTTCGAGCCGCTCGCTGACGAGTTTGAAGGATTGACTGATGCGTTCCTCCAAGGTCTTCTGGAGCTTTTCATCAACGGTCTCCCGCATCTGTTCGAGCTTTTTCTCGTTGTCTCTCTGGATCGAGATCAGGCGGCTTTCCATCGTATCGTTGATGTGCTTGAGCATATCATTGACAGTCTTTTGCAGTGTATCGTTCTTTTGGGTAAGCTGCTGATTCAAGTCAACAATGCGCTTATCCTGTATCTCACCCGTCTGTTTTTGGGCGGTAGCGAGAAAATTTCCAAGGCTTTGGAAGCCGGTTTGGATATTCTGCTGGGTTTCCTGCCTTGCTTCTCTGATTTCGTCGTTTAGATCGTTTTCCATTTTTTCCATCTTTTGGACGATTTCTTTGAGATCATCTTTCTGTATGGTTTTCTTTTCTAAAAGAAACACCCGCCACAAGAGTAGCAGGAGAAGAACAGACAAAAACGAACCGACAAGAATTGAGGTCATCGATTCCATAACATACCCCTTTCAAGATCGAAAGCTTGCATCAAATTCGACCTTTATGAGTTATTATACCATTTAATCTCTTATTATGCGATAAAAATCTAAAGGCCTTTGACACACAATCTTAATCTTTCACAGCATAGAATTTACACGTTTTTTGTTGAAGCCAAGGGGCAATCGATATAGAATTGTACCAGACGAAATATACTTATTTTGGTTTATTCCAATCAAGGAAAACAGTAAAGGAAATTACTATGCGAAAACGAAAGATTTTATCCCCCTCGGCGGTAGCTTTTTGCTTTCTCCTCGCCTTTTTACTTATGGCAGGAGCGTACACCGCGATCGCGGTTTATGGAGCTGAAGATAGCGCAACACCGACCTGCCCGGTTTATTACGGAGGCACAGTCGTTTCCTAAGAGGGATGCATTATAAATAACACGCCTTATGTTCCTGCGGCTCTTGCCCAACAGTATGGGAATTTTTCAAAAGTCGTATTGGACACCACGGCAAAAAAAATCAACATCGACCTTGCAAAACAAAACCTGCTTATGGCTGACGATACAACCACGAATTTTGTGAAAACCTATGGCGGCGTCGTTTATATCCCACTGCGCGAGATCAACGGCTGCCTTTAATTCATTCATTGTTGATCTCTTTTATTGTTTCG
>CAZKCB010000335.1:0-1922 GCA_964550965.1 uncultured Oscillospiraceae bacterium | reverse complement strand
TTAAGCTGTTCCTCTGATAAAAATGCACTGCTTAAAGCAGTGGAAAGCCTTTGGTATTTTTCGGCATCCACATTACTCATTGCATACATGATGATAAAAAAAACCATCAGCAATGTGATCAAGTCGGAGTACGTCAGCAGCCATCGTTCTCCGTTTTCTTTTTCTGCTTCTTCTTTCTTTTTCATTTATTGCCTTCCATGCAAGGGATTTCGTTTGTCAAATACTTACAGATTTCGCTGCGCAAGCTTTTTGTCAGAAAGGAAGCTGACCAGCCTTTCTTCAAGGGCATTCACTGCAGCACCTTCCTGGATCATCAAAAGACCTTCTATGATAACAGATTTGTAAATGACTTCCTCTTTATTTTTGACCTTTAAGCGGGTAGCGAGAGGCATGAAAAAAAGATTCGCGAACCCTACACCATAAAGAGTCGCAATAAATGCAACTGCTATCTTTTCTCCGAGTGCGTCGATATCGGCCATATCACTAAGTACGAGCACCAATCCGGTAACCGTACCGATAATACCCATGGTTGGGCAATAACCGGCAGCCGCTTCAAAAATCGAGGCACGCTCTTTATGCCTCTCAGACATCATCTCCACGGCAAGCTCGAGTGATTCTCTTGTCACTTCCGAATTTGCTCCATCAACAAGAAGCCGCATGCCTTTTCGCATGATGCTGTCAGTTTCTGCTTCGATCTGACTTTCAAGGCAGAGCAAACCGTTTCTTCTGACCTGCACACACATTTCCTTTAATTTCTCTATCAATTCTTCCACTTCGTGTTTTTCGGCGCGGATCAGAACTTTAAAAAGCCCCGGGATATCCTTCAGGATATCCTTCGTAAAGGAAAGACCAACTACGCCTATCGTGCCCCCAAGTACCATGATTATAGGCGAAACTCCAACAAGCATAGCCGGACTGCCGCCTTCTATCACATATCCGCCAAGGATGCCTCCGAATGCGACAACAAGAAAAATCGGTAAAAATATATCCATTAAAAACCTCCAAAAGCAACGTTTTTTTGCAAAGTACGCCCAACTTAAAAAACGCTTCGCTGCGTATGCCATATCAGAACAATACTATCTGCAATAAGATGCAATGTCAATCACGCTTATCTAGTTATATCGGCTTTTCCCGCCTAAAAGTGAAGCTATATTGAAAGAATTCTTTTTGAAGAATTCTTTCAGGCTTCCGAGGAGTTTAAAGATTGGCCTTCTTCCTTCTGAGTTTACCTATCACACCGAATAGAACGGAACTGTGAAATCCCTGTGCCGCCAATCGCCGTCCGATTCGTGCCAGTTCTTTTTCCGAAAGTTCTTCAGAACCTGCCCGCATTTTTTCTGCATATTCAAGTGCTATTTCACTTTCACGGCCTTCTGCGAAATATGCTTCGAGTTCAGTTCGTATGTCCTCGACGGCGATGCCTTTATCTCGGAGCTCTTTTTCTATCCGCAAAGGACCTCTTCCTTTTTCGACAGCAAAACGTACATAATTAGCGCAGTATTTTTCATCGGACAAAAGCCCGCATTCCAAAAATGCCTCTATCGTCTCACCGACTTCCTCCGGTGGAAACTCTTTTTCACTCAGGTATTTTTTTAATTCAGAAGACGTTCTATCGCGAAACGAAAGATATCGCAGCGCCGCCTCTCTCACGTTTTTCATCAGTGCCGCTCCTTACCGTTTCCCGTTACGCTCGTTCCTATCACGCCTAAAACGATCAGCGCCGTACAAACAATATGATACTGATACAAAGGTTCTCCGAGGATCAGGACTCCGACTACAATGGAAATTGCCGTCGACAAGTTGCCAAATATCGTGGCTTTGACCGCCTGCATGTTTGCAAGCATATAGGCAGTGAGTAAAGCGGAAATCAATGTCGAAGGAATTCCTAAAAAGGCTGTTGCAATGATAAATTCAGGATGCGC
>CAZKCB010000334.1:0-1939 GCA_964550965.1 uncultured Oscillospiraceae bacterium | reverse complement strand
GGATTGGATGAGTTGCTTGAGGAACATAAAAAGATTTACCAGGCCTTTCTGGACCATGATCCTTTGGCCGGAGAGAAGGCTGTCGCCGCGCATCTGGATAATTCCAGAAAGAGAGCGGGATTAAACGTTTAAAATCATGATCTATTAGGAGCGCGGGCCAATTGCCGCGCTCTTTCTTTTTTTTGTTTCCGAAAGGAATCGCTGTTGTATACGCAGCAGTCAGAACAGATAAAATAGCCTCCTGATTTTGACAAAATGCAAAAAAAACGGTATAATAAAGATCAATTCAAATGTTTTAATTGCTTAAAAAAATAAAATGCTCATCCGCATATTCTAATGATTATTAGTAGGAGTGTCTGTTATTCAGATACAGAAAGAAGGATCGCGTATGAGAAAAAGCAAAGAAGTGAAAGTCGGGATCGGCTTTGCGACAGGAAGAAAAAACTTTCAGCAGGTCCTGAAAAGTTATATCTATAATTTTGTCGAGTCCGGATTGGTCAACAACGAAAGCATCAGCTTGAATATTTTTGTTGCCTATGATACGAGCTACTCTAAAACCAAAAAAACGGATTTTATTAAAATACCGGCGGATCTGCTTGCCTATATCGACAGCACGACATTCATCGGGAAAAAAGACATTGAAAACGAAATTGACGCTTTGGTCGAGGATCGTATTATCGATCTTAAAATGGCACAGCGGATTTTTCGAAAGGGCTATTCTTCACAGCGAAATGCTGTTCTTTACAGTGCCATCAAAAACAACATAGACTATCTGCTCTTCCTTGACGACGATGAATATCCGGTTGCGGTCACAAATACAAGAGATTCCGCGATCTGGGGCGGTCAGCATGTCCTTGGAACGCATCTGAAATATATTTTTCTTGCGGATATCACGCATGGCTATCACTGCGGCTATGTTTCTCCGATTCCTTTTATCGAATACAACAACAAGCTCAGTGAGGAAGATTTTCACACCTTTATCGAGGCCATCAGCAACGATATCTTAAACTGGGAAAACGTACAGGCTGTTATGAAAAACGGCGGGGTCACTTATGCAGACACCAAGGTCTTAACGAGCAATGATGCAGTCGAAGTGGTTGAAAAAAATGGCGCAAAGTTTATTTCCGGCGCAAATTTGTGCATCAACCTCAGAGAACCGAAAAGAGTTTCTCCTTTTTATAATCCCCCGGGAGCGCGAGGAGAAGATACCTTCCTGAGCACCTGTTTGACCGACAAGACGGTTCTGCATGTCCCCTGCTATACGTTCCACAACGGTTTTTCAACATATAATCATCTTCTTGAGGGAGTTCTGCCGACAAAACTGAAGTTTATTGCTGCTGACAATGAACTTGTAAATACGCGCTTCTACAAGGCTTGTGTCGGATGGATCCGGTACAAACCGCTTATGCTTTATATTACGCATCGCGAAGATTATGAAGAAAAAATCGAAGAAGTAAGACGAGGGCTTATTGAAGTCCTGCCACAAATGTGCGACTACTTTGATAATCCGGATTACATGACGATTTTGGATGAATTGAACAAATACGATAAAAATGTCAAGAAGCATTATGAGGAATTTACGGAAACAAAAAAAAGCTGGCAAATAATAATGGAGTATTTTTCATAAGCCTTGCACCGAAGCATATAATACTATATAATGTGGTTTGCGGAAGATGAACGGCTAGATAGTGAGGCGACGATCTTCTTTTCTTTTCAATTATATGGAGGCAATGCATGAAAACAGTACTTAAAAGAGACGGCAGCGAGAGCAGCTTTAACCGTGGAAAGATCAAAACAGCGATCTTGAATGCGATGCTTGAAACCAAAGACGGGATTAACGAAAAGCTTGCAGGAGATATCGCCGATAAGATCGAAAAACAGGTAGAACGTTCCGAGAGGAAGGTCCATGTAGAGGACCTTTAGGATTTCGTCGAAGATT
>CAZKCB010000333.1:0-1971 GCA_964550965.1 uncultured Oscillospiraceae bacterium | reverse complement strand
TAATCTTAAACGATACCGCCGGCCGGGCAGATCTGGATGTAGATCCCGGTTTCCCTGAAATATTCATTTCTGGCTTGTGCGACCTCGATCAAAGCGCTTGCCTGACCGCGGCCGATGCCCTTTTGTTCACGCGTGATGCAGATCGATCCGCCGCCGATACCGACCTTTATAAAATCAGCTCCTGCTTTTGCGAGATACTGGAAACTTTCTTTGTCGACAACATTTCCGGCACCGATCTTGACCTCATTCCCGTATTCCTTTCGGATATAGTCGATCGTGAGTTTCTGCCACTCGGAATAGCCTTCCGAGGAATCGATGCAAAGCACATCCGCTCCGGCATCAACGAGAGCAGGAACGCGTTCTTTGTAATCCCTTGTATTGATTCCTGCACCGACCATATATCTCTTGTGCGAATCCAACAGCTCAAGGGGATGGTCTTTATGTGATTCGTAGTCTTTGCGGAACACGAAATGTGTCAGTCTTCCGTTTTTGTCCATGATGGGAAGGGCATTGAGTTTGTGATCCCAAAGCATATCGTTTGCTTCGGAAAGGCTGATGCCTTCTTCTGCATAGACAAGCGATGAAAACGGTGTCATGAACTCTTCGACTTTTGTATCAAGAGACATCCGGCTCACCCGGTAATCTCTGCTGGTAACGATACCTATAACTTTGCCTTCTGCGGTACCGTCATCTGTAACAGCGACGGTCGAATGTCCGCTTTTTTCTTTGAGCTTCAGGATGTCTTCCAAGGTCTGATCCGGTCTGATGTTCGAATCGCTTTTGACAAATCCGGCCTTATAGCTTTTCACCTTTGAAACCATCGCGGTTTCGCTCTCGATCGACTGTGACGCAAATATAAAAGAGAGGCCCCCTTCTCTTGCAAGACCGATCGCCATTTTATCGTCGGATACGGACTGCATGATAGCCGATACGAGCGGTATGTTCATGGTGATCGCGGGTTCCTCTCCCTCTTTGAACTTTGTGACCGGAGTCTTCAAACTCACGTTATCAGGTCTGCACGCGGTGGAAGAATACCCCGGGAGCAGCAGATACTCGTTAAATGTACGAGAGGGTTCCTCAAAATAATATGCCATTTTTCTTTTCCTTTCCTATCTATCCTATCTATCGCACGAAGTCATATGTTTGCTCGTACAAAACGCTAACTATTTGATGTAAAACTTTAAGCTGCTGTCTTCCTGCTATTCGATCTCGACCAGAAATTCCTCCAGGGTCAGCTCATTTTCATAGATCACAGAAGCTGCAGTCTCTCCGACATAGCGAAAATGCCATGGTTCATAGAGATAGCCTGTGATCGATTCCCCGTCTTCCGGGTAACGAAGGATGAATCCAAAGCGATGCGCATTTTTTGAAAGCCACTTGCCTTCCTTGGTCTTGCCAAACTCCCCGCTGAGCTGATAGTCAACAGAGGCTGCCGATATATCGACAGCAAGGCCTGTCTGGTGCTCGCTTTGTCCGGGCTTTGCGCTGAAACGCGCCGCAGCTTCGGCGCCTTCACTCGCGACATAATTCTCCCAGAGCATTTTTTGGAATGAGTAGGAGCGAAACGCCGTAGTCATAACGATCGTAAGACCTTCTTCTTTTGCGGCTTCGATCATCTGATGGAATTTTCCGGCGGCTTCTTCCCTCATATAGCGGGTTTCTTCGCTGCGGTCGGCGGCATAATATTTGATCGATGTCAAATCATCAGGCCGATAGTTTTCTCCAACCGGATTCTTTTTGTTTACCAAAATCAAAAGCCCCCTCGATGCGTCCTCACGAACCGCATCCATTTTTTCGCCCTCCAAAAGTGCCGTCGTTTCTTCTTTTGGCTTTTTCTCTTGTTTCGAAGGAGTCTTTGTTTGCCCCGGCCTGTTTTCTTTTTCGGTTTTTTGTGTTTCTTTTTCTTTCTGCACGCCCTCGGGAATGACGTATTCTCCGTCTACACCGACCAGCCTGGCACTGTCGCTGAAG
>CAZKCB010000332.1:0-1972 GCA_964550965.1 uncultured Oscillospiraceae bacterium | reverse complement strand
ATACAACCAGCAGGAACGATATTAATATTTTTAAGCCCTTTTGCGTCGGCTTCTTTTTGCAGAGCTGCAATAACGGCTTTAGCACCAGCTGCGATACCGCAGGAAGCCATACCTACAACAACTCTGTAACCTTCACTGACCGTAAGGTCTTGGAGGGCTTTTCCTTTCAGTTCGTTTAATTCATTGATATTCATGTACGCCACCTCTATCCTCTATATTTATCCAGAATCCCGGGAATCACGTCTACATTGTCTAAACTGCCATATACATCTTCGCCGATCATCATGACCGGAGCGAGTCCGCAGCAGCCTAAGCAGCGAGTAGCCTCTAAAGTAAACAATCCGTCTTCTGTGGTTGCACCGACTGGAATCTTAAGCTCGGCAACGAGTTTGTCGACGAGTTTCTGAGCGCCTCTGACGTAGCACGCAGTTCCCAGGCAAACGCCAATGAGGTGCTTGCCTCTCGGAGTGATTGTAAACTGGCTGTAAAACGTTGAAACACCATAGAGTTCTGCGAGGGGCACATCAATGTTTTCTGAGATGAATTTTTGCACTTCCAAAGGAAGGAAACCAAAAATACGTTGCGCTTCCTGAAGCACGGACATAGCGATACCTTCGTTTCCTTTAACTGAATCAATATATGCTTTGAGTTCGACATATCTTGGGTCATCAGCTTTGTTGCAATTGCATTTGCACTCGTTTTGCATTTCTCAAATCTCCTTCAATTGTCATTCTTTTTTTTCATGTCTGTGAGACAAACAGAACCGTCACCTCCTGCTTGTTTGTTTTATCCGCATCATTGCAACCAGAAAAAAGAGGCAGAGACTTGCGGAGAAGAATTTTGTCTCGATGTCATGAATCTACATATTAATATTATACAAGTATAGACTTATACCTACGTTAATAAGATAACATAGCCATAGATACGTTGCAAGTAAAACGAGAAAATTCTGTCTAATAATTAACAAAAATCAGCGGCAATATTTAAAAACTCTAATTCGCACAAAAAGAGGCCTGAAATCGCCGAAAAATATTACAAAATTTACTATAATATTATAATGGTAGCCTTTTGGAAAAAATATAAAGAAAAGGAAAGTGGAAAATAAAGCGCAGGGATAGTATAATGAAGTGAAATTTTTCAAATGGAGAAGCGAGGAATATACAATGAAAGAAGTTACTATAATCGGAGGAATCACGGCGGATATAGAGGGGCAGTCCCGCGAAATGCTTCTCCACGGTGAATCCAACGTCGGAAAGATCGCAATATCTTTTGGCGGAGTCGCAAGAAACATTGCAGAAAATCTCGGAAGGATGAATGTTTCGACAAGCATGAATTCTATTGTCGGGGATGATTTTGTCGGCAGGGCAGCTATTCTTGAACTCTCGGCTCTGGGCATCGATGTATCGGGCATACAGATCGAAGCTGGAAAAAATACGGCAATGAATATATCTGTCCTGAATCTCTTTGATGAAATGGAATTTGCTTTATCGAGTGTCGACCCGCTCGAACTTCTTTCGCCCGCGTTTATCGACTCTATTTATGAGAAGGCAAAATCAAGTAAAGTAATAGCCTTCGATACAAGTATGAATGAAGATTGTTTGATTTATGGCGTTGAACGTTTTGAGGGCATCCCCTTGTTTCTCGATCCTGTTTCGAAGGAAACGGCCGAACGTGCAAAAAAAGTGATCGGAAAATTCCATACCATTAAGCCCAATCGGAAAGAAGCTGAAATTTTATGTGGTATGGAGATTATGGATCCGCTCGCTCTTGAAAAAGCGGGGAAATGGTTTTTGGATGCGGGAGTAAAACGAGTCTTTATCACTTTGGCGGCCGGCGGCGTTTATTACTGTGACGAAAACGAGTCCTGTGTCTTAAGACCGGCAGCACTTCACGGGCAAATCATTTCGGCAAAGGGAGCGGGAGCTGCTTTTTCTGCGGCTTTGCTGTGTGGAATGACTCGAGGTGTTGAAAA
>CAZKCB010000331.1:0-1985 GCA_964550965.1 uncultured Oscillospiraceae bacterium | reverse complement strand
CACGGTATTTGCGGTGGATAAGGCTGCACCTCAGTATGTGGTCGAGCCTTATCAAAGCTATAGCTATGAGATGATGCTTGAGGATGCAGAAGCTTTGCAGGATGCATACCCCGAACTTGTTTCTTTGAAAACGATCGGAAAATCAGTCGAGGGACGCGATCTCCTGCTGATCGAATTTGGAAAAGGTGAGCGAAATATATTCCTGAACGGAGCGACGCATGCAAGGGAATACATAACGACTTCCTATCTCATGTATATGATAGATCGCTATGCTTATGCCTATGAGAACGGAGGTCTTTTTGAAGGCTACGATCTGGAAACGATTTTTTCGGGTGTCACGTTCTGCATTGTGCCTATGGTAAACCCTGACGGCGTTAACCTGGTACAGAATGGCATCTCTTCTGTAGAAAATTACAGTGCGGTATCAAAAATAGCGATCAATAAGGCGGACCGCTACGGATATACCTCGTGGAAAGCCAATATCAACGGGGTCGACCTGAACAGAAATTATCCGGATCATTGGAACGTCAAAACGGCCGTAACAAAACCGTCTTCAAGTAATTACAAGGGTGCGTATCCTCTGAGCGAACCCGAGAGCAAAGCCCTTGTCGATTTTTTAAACAATGAGATGTGCTGGGCCTATTTGACTTTCCATGCTCAGGGAGAAGCCTTTTACGGATGGGATGACCCGAATAGTATATACTATCCACAGCTTTCAAGCATGGTCTCACGCCTGACGCAAATGAGCGGCTACAAAAAGCTTGTCGGGACTGCGGATACAAGTTACGGAAATTTTGCAAATTATGTTCGCGGGATCTATCTGAAGCCGACGCTGACGATAGAACTATGCAATTATGTCGGGCCTTATCCCTTTCCAAATAAAGACTTTGACGGCGTATGGAAACCCGCAAAGACGATTAGTCTTATTATGGCGGAAGAAGTACTGAAGATGGAGGATCAAAAATACCTGGTTTATCAAAATGAAAATTTTCTCCATGGCTTTTCTGACGAAAAATATGCTCTGAGATATGCAAAGAAATGGGAGAATGGCAAAGTCGTTTTTCTATTAGAAGAAAACCCGGACCTTAAGACCATCAATGAGGAAAACAGTATATTTTGATGGCGATTTGCGGGATCGATCAATGAAATAAGAGAAAGGAAGGTTAGATCATGAAAGAATTACTGAGGTACAGCAACAAGTATGTGGAGCAGATGGATGTCAAGGATGTGGGCCTTTTGAAAGTATGTCTTTGCTCACTCGGAATACTTGTAGGGCTTGTGATCCCCAAACGGTATAAGACAAAGGTGGCAAAGGTTGCCGGCATTGCTTATGTATGCACCTATGCGCCTCTGATAACGAAATTTCTGAAAGTGGTCGTGGAAGAATCGAAGCCGAAGGCTTCAAAGTAAGTTCGGTATCAAATAGCCTTAAAAAGACAAGCCATGAAGTACAGAGGCTTGTCTTTTTTTGTTGCGTTAAAGCTGCCTGAATCATAAAAACGAGGATTCCTGATTGACAAGTCAGGGAAGCGTCGTTATAATTCAATTAGTAATTTAGTAAATTAGTAAACAACTAATAAAACGACACAACACCGAATATTGTTTTGCAGCAAAGAAATGAGGCACGGACTTGAAAAAAGAATTTGGACATGATCTTACGAACGGAAGCACACCGAAGCTTCTTCTGAAATTTGCGCTGCCGATACTTATCGGCAACCTCTTATCTACCGGATATAACATCATAAATACAATATGGGTAGGAAACCTTCTTGGACGCGATTCTGTAGGCGCGATCGCCGTGAGTTTCCCTGTCTTTCTTGCGATGATCGCGCTATGCTCCGGGGCGACGCTTGCGTCTTCGATACTCATCGCAAAAGCATATGGGGCAAATGATCATGCTGCGATCCAAAAAATCGTAAATGCTTCATGGACGATCGCGATCGCGATGTTCGACTGGACGAGGAAATATTCGGACGTGAAGTAGC
>CAZKCB010000330.1:0-2025 GCA_964550965.1 uncultured Oscillospiraceae bacterium | reverse complement strand
AACCCGCTTTTTTAACTGCATCTGCCACAAGCGCCTGCTTTTCGATCAATATCCCTGAGGAAATATAGATGCCTTCCGCACTCATATGCTTTGCGACATCCTGAGAAAGCATGATCACGAGATCTGCCATCAGGTTTGCCACAACAACATCGGCCTCAAAGGAAAGTCCTTTTGTCAAATCACCCATCGCGATCTCTATTTTTTCTTCGCCCCGATTCAAGGCTACATTTTCCCCCGACACCTTAATAGCAACAGGATCGATATCAACGCCAAGAACCTTTTTTGCTCCGAGTTTTTCGGCAGCGATCGAAAGGATGCCTGAACCACAGCCGACATCAAGGACCTTTGCGCCGACAGGCATGTATTTTTCGAGTAATTGAATACAAAGGCTGGTTGTCGGATGCGTACCCGTTCCAAAAGCCATACCAGGATCGATTTCGATCACAAGATCCGTTTCCTGCTCCTTCTCGTATTCTTCCCAGGTCGGTTTTACAACGATTCGCGAAGAAAGCCTTGCCGGCTTGAAAAATTCTTTCCATTTGTCTTTCCAGTCATCATCGCAGACGCTTCTGACCTCGACTTTTTCGACATCAAAAACACGGATCTCTTCCAAGACCTCGTCCATGCGTTCAAGGCCTTCCGGCGTGTCTTCGAAATAGAGGATCACACAGACAGGATCCCCTTCGCTTGGAAGAATAGCTTCGTTGATATAATCCCAGTCATAATCATTTTTTTTATTCAAAAGCTCTTCATAATCAGCCGGATCTTCAACGGCAAAACCCGCTATCCCCATGTCCGTAAGGGCACAGGAAAGCGGGTCAAGTTTTTCATGATTTGTGTAGATCTTAATTTCAGTATAATCCATGATCTCTCCCGATATTCTACTTAAAGAGTTCCTTCACAGTATCAAGGAAATGCTTTCTGTTGCCATGTGTTTCACTTGAGAGAGAATCACCAAAGGCTTTCAAGGCTTTTTTCTCACTAGAGGAGAGCTTAGTCGGAACCTCAAGTATCACTCTGACATAAAGATCGCCGACCTTATTTGAACGCAGCGCTTTGATGCCTTTCCCTTTGAGTCGGAATACGGTATCAGGCTGAGTTCCTTCAGGGATCTTATAGCTCACTTTATCTTTCAGCGTCGGTACAATGATCTCATCGCCAAGTGCCGCCTGTATAAACGTGATCGGCATCTCCAGCCAGAGATCCTGACCCTTGCGTTTAAACAGCTTATGTGATTCGACTGAAATAACGACATAGAGGTCGCCGTTCGGTCCGCCCTTGGCTCCCGGTTCTCCTTGACCTTTGACGGAAATCACAGAATCATTGTCGACACCTGCAGGGATCTCAACTGCAATCGTAACCTGCTGGCGTACTTTTCCTGTGCCGCTGCAAGTATGGCACGGTTTTTCGATGACCTGTCCCGTTCCGCCGCAGCGACTGCAGGCCTGAACATTTGTGAACTGACCAAAGGGTGTTCTCTGTGTGCTTCTTACTTCTCCGCTTCCGTTGCAGACCGGGCAAGTCATTTTCGAAGAACCTTTCTCAGCACCGGTTCCATCGCAATCTTTACACGGAGTATATTTGTTCAATGTGATATTTTTTTTCACGCCAAAAGCCGCTTCTTCGAAAGAGATCCTAATATTTTTCTGAAGATCTGCACCTTTTTGCGGACCGTTTCGTCTGGATTGTGCGTAACCGCCGCCTCCACCGCCACCTCCAAAAATGCCACCAAAAAGATCTCCAAAGATATCCTCGAATCCGCCGCCAAATCCGCCTGCATATCCACCACCGCTGAAACCGGCGTTGGGATCTACCCCAGCGTGTCCAAACCTGTCATATTTGTCCTTTTTCTGGGGGTTAGACAGGACTTCGTATGCTTCATTTACCTCTTTAAATTTATCTTCGGCACTCTTATCTCCAGGGTTTCGGTCAGGGTGAAACTCCATCGCCTTTTTTCGAAAAGCCGATTTGATTTCTGCTTCTTTTGCTCCCTTTTGAATGCCAAGGACTTCATAATAGTCCCTT
>CAZKCB010000329.1:0-2036 GCA_964550965.1 uncultured Oscillospiraceae bacterium | reverse complement strand
TCGGAATATAAGTCCGAAAGGGGCGGCAATGGAATATCAACATACCTCGGTACTCTTTGATGAAACGATCGAAGGTTTGAATGTACGCCCGGGCGGTGTATATCTGGACGGTACTCTCGGAGGCGGCGGACATTCCAAGGGCATCTGTGAAAAGCTTGCGGGAAAAGGAACTCTGATCGGTCTTGACAGGGACCAGGCGGCATTGAATGCCGCAGCGGTAAATCTTTCCGGACAGACCTGCAAAAAGATTTTTGTACATAATGATTATGAAAACATAAAGGATGTTTTAGACGAACTTGGGATCGCTGAAATAGACGGCGCCGTTCTGGATCTGGGAGTATCTTCATTCCAATTGGATAACCCCGAAAGAGGTTTTTCCTACATGCAGGACGGCGCGCTCGACATGAGAATGAACGAAGATGACAGCATGACAGCATATGCTGTCGTCAACGAGTACACAAAAGAAGAACTGACAGACATCATAAGAAAATACGGTGAAGAACGTTGGGCTTCCAGGATCAGTGAGTTTATTGTAAAAGAAAGACAAAAAGCGCCGATCGCAACGACCGGCCAGCTCGTAGAAGTCATAAAAGCTGCGGTTCCTGCCGCGGCGAGAAGAGACGGGCCACATCCGGCAAAAAGAACATTTCAGGCTATTCGAATCGAGGTAAATGACGAACTCGGGCAGCTTGAAAGAGCCGTAGACCGATTTATCGATGTGCTGGCAAGCGGAGGAAGGCTCTGCGTGATCACCTTTCATTCCCTTGAGGATCGGATCGTGAAAGAAACCTTCCAAAAAAGACTCAATCCTTGCACTTGTCCAAAAGAGTTTCCGACTTGCGTATGCGGCAAAGTTACCGATGTTAAGAAGGTAACCGGAAAGCCAATTATTTCGGACGAACAGGAACTTATTGAAAATCCGAGAGCGAGAAGCGCAAAGCTTCGCATTATTGAAAAGAGGTAAAACGGATATGATGGCAGCAGAAAAATGGTATGAACATCAGACAAGCTACCAGAAGTATGGCTTAGAAATGAAACCACTTGGAACGAGACATACAGATCTCCTTCCAAAGCCCGTAAAAAATATCATGAATTCGAAGGATAAGAGCCGTTTGATGGGATTGACGGTTTTTGTAGGGCTCGTATGTATTTGTCTCATTATCATGGCTGCTTATACAGCTCAGGTGAAGTATAATATCAATGGGATCATGGCGGATTCCGACAAAGTGAAAGGCGAAATCGAGAATCTGAGGGTCGAACTCAACAGCGCTTCCAACATCACTTCGATCGAACAAAAAGCAGAAGCCCGCCTCGGAATGGTATATCCGACTGCGGACCAGATCACCTACATCGAAGGGGAAGACGAATCGATCACAGGCTTTGCACAGACCCTAAAGCAGATCGCGTACAACCAATAGAGAAAAAATGGAGACAAACTACATAGGGAGACATATCCGGATAACTGAATGAGGTCTTGATTCGTATATCCGGTTTTTTCTTTAAGGGGAAACAAATGCCTGAAACAACATTGAAGAATAAAAGAAGATTGATCATTCTGTTCGTGCTTATCTGTTTGGCTTGTACAGCACTTTCCTTCCGCGTTGGTTGGATTTCGATCGTGAAAAATCAGGAATATACTAAATTGGCAACGGAGCAGCAAACGAAAGATACTCCGATCCCGGCCAAAAGAGGCATCATCTATGACCGAAACAAAAAAGAACTTGCAGTCAGCGCTCTGACGAATACGATCTGGGCAAGACCAGCAGATATCAAAGGAACAAAGTCCAAGGAAGAGCAGAAAAAGAATCTTTCCTATACGGCCGACATCCTCTCGGATATCCTCGGAATGGATCGCAAAGAGGTCATGCAGACGATTTCTTCAGAGAAGACTCTTTTAAAGGTGGCGAAATATGTCGATGAGAAGAAGGCTAAAAGGATCCGTGAGGAAAAGCTCCCGGGCATATCGATTGCGGAGGATGTAAAACGATATTATCCGCTCGGCACTTTTGCTGCGCATGTGCTTGGCAGTACAACGG
>CAZKCB010000328.1:0-2043 GCA_964550965.1 uncultured Oscillospiraceae bacterium | reverse complement strand
ACTTTTTGCATAACGGAGATAGTTACAATGACAAAGCTTGGGATATTATTTGGCGGGAGATCAGGAGAACATGAGATCTCACTGCTTTCAGCAGCTTCGGTGATTCGGGCTGTAGACAAAACTCGTTATGAGGTAGTTATGATCGGCATCACAAAAGAAGGAAACTGGCTTCTTTACGATGGAACGACAGAAAAGATCGAAGACGGGACATGGCAGCAGGAAGCCGAAAAGGCCCTTGCGTCTGACCCTGAAAAATATCGTTTTTCTTTGATGGGAACGGACAAACATTCGCTGAAATCCCTCATCGATTTTGCTCTTCCGATCCTTCACGGACCACACGGTGAGGACGGTACGATCCAAGGTTTGTTCGAAATGATCGACATCCCTTACGGAGGCTGCGGTGTGACCGGTTCAGCGCTTGCGATGGACAAGATACTCGCAAAAGCAGTTTTTGCCCAGGCAGGACTGCCGCAAGGAGCCTATACCGTTGCTTATAGCGAAGAGTTAGAGGCAAACAAAGATTCTGTGATCCAAAGGATCGAAGACGCGGTGCCTTATCCGGTATTCGTAAAACCTTCCAATATGGGATCAAGCGTAGGGATCACAAAAGCAAAAGATCGTGAAAGCCTTATAGAAGCTCTTCAGATCGCCGCGGAATTCGACCGCCGCATCTTGATTGAACAGGGAATCGACTGCAGGGAATTGGAAACCGGGGTTTTAGGTAATTACCAGGCCCAGGCAAGCAGTGTGGGAGAGATCATTCCTTCTGCGGAGTTCTATGACTATAAAGCAAAATATTTCGACGGTGGAAAATCAAGGCTTTGCATTCCCGCCGATATACCGGAGGAAACGGCTGCCCAGCTCCGCCGTGTTGCAGTTACTGCATATCAGATGTTGGATTGTGCGGGTTTTGCCAGAGTGGACTTTTTTATGGAAAAAGGCACAGGCAAAATATTTATTAATGAAATCAATACGATTCCCGGATTTACAAAATTCAGCATGTTCCCTTTGCTTTGGGCGCATGCGGGAATACCTTATCCGGAAGTGATAGAAAGGATCATAGAACTGGGATATGAAAGATATCATGCTAAAAATCATCGGCAAGCAACTCTATAGCAATGAAGAAGAGGAAAAAGTCGAATTTATGACAGAAGGAAAGTTTGTGGAAGAAAACGACGGTTCGATCTTCCTCGTCTATGACGAAAGTGAATTTTCGGGCGTTGAAGGTTGTACCACAAGTCTCAAGATCAATGGTGACAAGGTTCTTATGCAAAGAAGCGGAGAACAGGTCCCTCTTGATACCGAGATCGAATTTGAAAAGGGGAAACGTTTTACCGGTTACTATAATACACCTTATGGAGCCATCGAAATGGAAGTCCTGACAAACGAAGTCATCAATAAAATCGACCGTGACCAGGGAAATGGAACACTGAACATCGATTACCATATCAGCCTTCGCGGTCTTGCAGAAAGCAGAAGCTGCCTGGACATTGAAATCATGGAAAAGAATGCTTCGGGTTTCGGATATATCGGTAAAAATCAGGAAATGAAGGAAGAGGGGGACTGATCGAATGAATCAGAAAATGACAAAAATGATCGCCAGAGTCATAGCAATCGTGCTCACTGTGGTGATGGTGATCACGACATTTACCTTTGTCTTTTATTCGGGTTCGGCAGGAGGCGCAGTTTATGCCGCAGATGCAGAACCGAACACAAGCAAGGAATTAACGGCTCTCGCAAATCCCTTGTATACGGAAGGAACGAGCGATGACAGCAAACTGGATGCCGATATAGAGTATCTTGGAGATCTGATTCGCCAGATCCAGGCAAATTACAAAGACGGAATCACTTATGACTATCTTATAAACGGCGCATTCGAAGGGGTTTTTGATTCTCTCGGAGATCCGTACAGCGTTTATTATGCTTCTGCTGATGAAGGAGAATCCTTTGTTGAATCAGTTGACGGTGCATTCAGCGGAGTTGGAGTGAGCCTTGCCGATTATAATGGCCAATGCAAAGTCGTAGCGCCCATTTCGGGAACAC
>CAZKCB010000327.1:0-2096 GCA_964550965.1 uncultured Oscillospiraceae bacterium | reverse complement strand
TACTATGTCGACCGGATTTTTGCGTTCCATCTCAGCCCCTCCGAAGCAAAAGGTTCCATCCTGACACGCCCCGGAGAATTTATGGCCAAATCAAGTGAGCTCGATATTCTGATCCACGGGAAAAGCGCCCATTGTTCTTCTGCTCAGCAAGGCATCGACGCGCTCAATATTGGCTGCCTTATGATCCCACGCCTGTATAAAATGGAAAAAGCGGCTCTCCCTTCGGATGTTTTCCGCCTTCTGAAATTTGGGAAAATGGAAAGCGGCATTGTACGCAATGCCATATCAGATGAGACACGTTTGTTCGGAACACTTAGAAGTTTCACCGACGAGCATTTCAATCTTCTCCTAAACGGGATCAAGGATGTTGCACAGGAACTCGAGGAAGAATACGGCTGCAAGATCGACATTACCTCCTCTGAAGGATATCCGGCGATTTTAAATGATCCGAATCTTTTTGAAATGGCAAAGCGGATTCTGACCCCAAAGGAAGATCCTTTTGATTTTATTACTTTGAGGAAACCTTCCATGGCGTCGGATGATTTTTCTTATTACCTCGAGAAAGTTCCCGGGCTTTATATGTTTTTAGGTACAGGCGAAGACATACCGCTTCACAGCAATGTATTTAATTTTGACGAATCGATTTTGGAAACAGGCGTCAAAGCGTATCTCCGTCTCTTGGAGCTTCCGGTTTAAGCCGTTAGGAAAAATATTTTTACTGCAAACAAAGAAAAACGCAAAGAAGCATAAACTTCTTTGCGTTTTTTATCGTTTTATTAGGCTTCTTCTTCTTTTCTTTCTTCAGCTCTGTCGATCAATTCAGAGGTAGTAACGATGACTCGTTCATATTCTCCTTTGCATATCTCACCGTGGGAATCATAACCGACGAAATCAAGATAAATTCTTTTCCCGTCGACGCTTGTAACCGTGAGCTTAATTGTAATCATTTCGCCGATCGCAGTAGGTTCTTCATGATACAGCGTAATTTCTTTTCCAACCGTCATGTAGCCTTCCGGCACCAAAGGATTCAAAAAATTGCTTGCACCTTCAATGATGATCGCAAGGAGCATCGGAGTGGAAACAACATGCTTCAAGATGCCTCTCGAAACAGCTTCCGGCAGTTCGCTCGATGCCATGCCCTCTTTTTGGAAGACGCTGGAAAGGCCTTTTTCGATTTTGTGTTCAATCATTTCAAAATTCCTCCTTAATTTAAAAGCTATGGTCTTCCTGCTTTCGGATGTCAATATTCATACCCGGAAAGCAGCATTTTAAATATTTTTATATAAAGCAGAAAAGATTTTTCTGGGTCTGCTAATGCAAGCGTTTCTTCTTCTCGATTTTTTGAGGTCGCCCCTCATAATAGTTGTAAATCAAAATTCCTGCAATGGTTATCATTCCGCCGATATACTGCCAGGGCGCCGGGATCTCGCTGAAAAAGACGACAGCCAGTGCACTTGCGAAGATGGCCTCTCCCGTTTCGGTCGTAGCAATGTAAAGAGGGGAAACGTAACCCAGGCACCAGTTGAAAACGGCATGCGCACCCAGCTGGCAAACGATCGCCATTGCGAAAATCGCCAGATAGCTCTGCATGGAATACCCCACAACAGGAGTCCCGCTTGCAAAAGTTCCTATGCCGAAAAAGATCCAGCAGCTTCCAAAAACCAAAAAGACATACACCGGTGCACTGATACCCGGTCTTAATTTGTTTCCCGAAATCAGATATACTGCCATAAAAAACGCTCCGGCCAAAGCCAAGAGGTCTCCGTAAAGTGCATCGCCGGCAAAGCTGATATCTCCCCACGAAACTACCGCCGCACCGATCATTGCGACAGTAACACCGCCAAGGACTTTTATACTCGTTTTTTCCCGAAAAAGCAGCATCATGATCAGTACAATGAAAATCGGATGCAGGGTACAAAGAATGACTGCGCTCGCGATCGTTGTGTTGACGATCGACATGAACCAGGTCAGGAAGTGCATGAATAGGAAAAAGCCGGCAAGAATACTTCCGAGGAGCTGTCTTTTGGTCAGGCGTTTCAGTTCTTCCTTGTGCCAAACCAATGCCGGCACCGCCAAAAAAGGCATGGCAAAACTCA
>CAZKCB010000326.1:0-2111 GCA_964550965.1 uncultured Oscillospiraceae bacterium | reverse complement strand
TATTCTTCGTTTTCGGGATCATGCTCTTTTGCAAAATACCGCAGCACTCCCGAAACGATCTCTCCATGTTTGATATGAAACGCTTCTTTATTGTAGTCGCGCAAAATCTTTGCGGCCTGTTCCATTGTTGGAATATAACTCATTTTCAGTTTCCTTTCTTTTCGTACATTATGATTAGTTTTCCCGAAGCTCTACAAGTCCTCCAAGGGTTTTGAAATCCCGGAAGAAATTCGGATACGCTTTGTTGACTGTTTCAACGCCCGTAACGATGACCGGCTTTTCACAGCCGAGCGCGGCCATCGCAAAAGCCATCGCGATCCGGTGATCTCCGTAAGAAGACAGCGTGACTCCTCCGTTTATTCGTTTTTTTCCAGTGACTACGATCGTATTATCAGCTGTAACGGAAACTTCTCCGCCAAGCTTGCCGATGCCTTCTTTGATTGCAGAAAGGCGATCGTTTTCTTTAATCCGCAGCCTTCCGGCATTGAAAAAAGTGGTGTCGCCGGGAGCAAACGCCGCCATAACTGCCAGCAGGGGGATGCAATCGGGGATATCTTTCGCATCGACCTCAAGTCCGTTCCCAAGGGCAGGAAGGATATCAAGCACGGCTTTATCTGCCTGCTTTGATGTCGGCGACAAACCTGTGATCTCGACACTTCCCTTTGGGAATTCATTTGCGCAGAGAAAATAAGCTGCGCTCGTATAATCGCCTTCGATTTCAAAATCAGTCGGTGTATAGACTTGCCTTCCGGGCACTTCCCAACCGATCCCTGTATATTTTACCTTGACTCCGAATTTTTCCATAACATCGATCGTCAGTGCAACATAGTCTTTGGATACCAGAGGCGTTGTCAGAACGATTTCGCAGTCTCTGCCGATCAGCGGAAGCGCCATCAAAAGGCCCGAGATGAACTGTGAACTCATATCGCCCCGGATCGCATAGCTTTCTCCCCTGAGTTTTCCTTCGATCGAAAGGGGAAACCAACCGGAAGAACCTCCCGTGCTCCATTCGACGCCATGATCCTTGAGCAGCGTCAGCAAAGGTTCAAGCGGCCTCTTTGCAAGGCGAGGCCCACCCGTGAAAGAAGCTTTTCTTCCAAGCGCCGCTGCGACTACGAGCATGAAACGAAGGGTTGCGGCAGACTCACAGCAATCGATCAGTTCTTCTTTTTTGGAGTTGACTATGGCGACTGCATTTTTTGTCGCGAGAATTTCCTCTGTCAACTCAAGATTTCCAAAATGACAGGCTTCGCCCGTGAGCATCCCGCAGATGAGCGCACGGTGTGCAACACTCTTTGAGGGCGGAGCTTTGATCGCCCCGACAAGCTTTCCGGGATAAATTTTAGCGTCCACTCCATCCCCTCCTTACAAAAGCATCGAGCTGACTGATAGGCATTTTCCTGATCGAACAATTCCCTATCCCCTGACAAATAATAAGATTTATATCTTCACCAAAGCGCTTTTTGTCTGCAAACGCGACTTCGATGATTTCCGCAAGTGTTGCCTCCTCATAAACGGAAGGCAGCTGAAACCGTTCAAAAATCAAATGCAGTCTTTTTAACACCGCGGCATCGAGGAGTCCATTTGCGACACATGCGGAAAGGATCATTGAGAGGCCGATCCCGACTGCGATCCCATGAGGGACGGTAAAGCCGCTTAGTTTTTCGACTCCATGTCCAAGAGTGTGTCCGAGGTTCAAAAGCTGACGTTCTCCACGATCCCATTCGTCGCCGGCTACGATCCTTCCTTTGATCGAGATTGATCTCGTAACGATCTCCTCCAGTCTCATCCCCACTTCCCCGGTTTCAAGCATCGAGAAAAGCTCCGGATCAGCAAGAAGGCCACATTTTATGACCTCTGCGATCCCTTCGCGGATCAAAAACGTTTCTTTCAAAAGAGAGGTGTCACAGATCACAAGGCTCGGCGAATGAAAATAACCGCAAAGGTTTTTGCCTTCGGGGAGATTTACCGCTGTTTTCCCCCCCACAGAAGAATCCGTCTGAGAGATCAAGGTCGTTGGGATCTGAACATAATCCACGCCCCGCAAGTAGGTGGCGGCAGCAAAACCTGTAATGTCGCCGACAACGCCTCCCCCAAGAGCTATGATCAAA
>CAZKCB010000325.1:0-2122 GCA_964550965.1 uncultured Oscillospiraceae bacterium | reverse complement strand
CTGGTGGACGTCAACGGTTACACCAACGGCGCGCGCGCGAAGGTTCTGGCCATGCGCCCGGCGCCGATCATCGTCAACTGGCTCGGTTTCCCCGGTTCGATGGGCAGCCCGTTCCACACCTACATCATCGCCGACGACTTCATCATTCCGCCGGAATACGAACGCTACTACAGTGAAAAAGTGGCGCGTCTGCCGTGCTATCAGCCCAATGACCGCAAGCGCGTGATCGCTTCCGAAAAGCCGACGCGTGCAGACGCCGGCTTGCCCGCTGATGCGGTGGTGTTTTGCTGCTTCAACGGCGTGCACAAGATCACGCCCTTCACCTGGGCGCGCTTCATGACCATCTTGAAAGCGGTGCCGGGTAGCGTGTTGTGGCTGCTCGACAGCATCGAAACCACCAATGCCGGGCGAATGGCAGAGGCAAACGAAGTTTCGAAGGAACTCGATCCCAGCGAGAATGTGGAATCCGAGGAGAAAAAAGAGGAAAGCAGCTTGCTCCCTGAGGTAGAGGAAAAAGAGGCTGAGAACAAAGATAACAAGGAAGAGGAAGCGAATTAAATTTCCCTGAAAGGTGGTAAGAAATTATGCTTATTCGAAAGGTTGAACCGCATGATTTGGATGGAGTCACAAAATTAGAAAGTATTTGTTTCCCGGAGGCAGAAGCTGCAACAAGAGACTCATTTGCATACCGTATCGCTGCGTTCCCCGAGAGTTTCTATGTTGCAATAGAAAATGATGAAATTATCGGCATGGTCAACGGATGCGTCTCTGACAGTTTGACGATCAACGATGAACTCTTTGAACCGGGTGGCGGTCATGATCCTGATGGTAAAAACCAAATGATATTTGGCTTGCTCGTCGATCCCCGGTACCAGAATCAGGGCATCGCTGCTGAACTGATGCGTTATTTTATGGATGTGGCAAAAAAGGCGGGCCGGGAGAAGATGGTTTTGACCTGCAAGGAGCGCCTGATCAAATACTATGAGAAATTCGGCTATGTAAATCAGGGCATTTCAAAATCATCACATGGCGGTGCGGTGTGGTATGATATGATCGCTGATCTAAAATAAATCCAGAAAGAAAAAAGGATGGGGTTTCGCGCCAATGAGTCGATCTCATAATTTTAATTTTTTCGTGATATTTTACACCTTCTTTATAACTGCGACAACAAGAGAAAAAAGAAGTAATGCACTTCCTAATAATCCACTTATTAATATGGTTTCATGTAAAATAAAATAAGCCATAATTAATGTAAAAAGGGGTTCCGCAAGAAGCAAAATCCCTACGCTTTCTGGACTAACTACCTTTTGCGCTTTCGCTTGAAATAATGTGGTAATCCCTGTTCCCATTATCCCCATAACAAGCATAACTAAAATATTTGTGAGAATAACCCGGAAATTCAATCCTTCAAAAAACAAAGCTGCAAAAGCACTAACTATCGTCACTACAATTATTTGTACTTCCGTTAATATCAAATCATCTTTATCTTTACCAAGCCGATCTAATGCTAAAATATATACGGTATAAACGATAGCGCCTAACACAGCAAGTAAGTCTCCCAGATTAAAGCCGCTTCCATTTATTCCTCCAATTAATCGCAGCCCAATTATAGAGCATATTACACTTATTGCAGTCCATTTTGACGGCCAAATCTTTCTTAATGCAGTTTCAACGATAGGAACGAAAAGCACAGGCAGGGATATTAAAAATCCTGATTTAGAGGCACTTGTATATATCAGTGACGATATTGCTAAAGAATATGTAGCGAATAGTAAAATTCCCAATAAACTTCCACTCTTTATGTCTTCTTTTTGTACGGCAACAAATCTTTTTGGATTATAAAGCAAGATAAATAAACTGCCCACAAAAAATCTTCCCAGCAATAAATGGAATGTTGGAATGTTCACAACATAGATTTTGATTAATATGGTGTTCAACGCCCATCCAAATGCAGTAATTATAAGTTGCACATAGGCTTTCGATTTTGAACTCAATAGGATTTTGTGCTCCAAATGGGTTTCTCCTTAAACTTCTTTGAGAACAATCATTATACATAATTTTAAAAAGAACCGTCTTTCAGTCTTTCATTTCAAGATTAGGTCATAAGCCACCGCTGCCAAAA
>CAZKCB010000324.1:0-2143 GCA_964550965.1 uncultured Oscillospiraceae bacterium | reverse complement strand
AATATCGTTGAAGAAATTACAAAGAGTCTTCAGGCTAACAGCGGAAACATCCCCACAAGCGGTGCAAGCTATGTTTCACTCAGAGAATATGAAAAGCTGCCCGAATCAGCGGCGATCATTCAGGAATATCAGAACAAGGGCTTTGAAGTCTGGGGATCCGAAGGCACCTGCGGCTTCCTCATTGATGCCGGCTTGGAGGTCAAATGCGTTTCACAGAAAGAAGTGATCCAGGGCATCACCGACAAAACCGTTACGATCGTCGTAAATGTCCCGACCCATGTCAACGACAAGAACAACCCCTCTTTCCAGATCCGCAGAAAAGCAACAGATCACAGGATCCCTGTGCTGACCTGCATGGATACGGCAAAAGCCTTCCTGTCAGCGATCAACGTTGAGATGTCAGGCAAGAAAGCCGACTATCTGAGTATTGCTTCGCTGGATTCGTACCTAAAGAAATAAAAAATCATTAAAAAAAGACTGCCGATGCGAAAAGAGCATCGGCAGTCTTTGGTTTTTGGATCAGTTATTCAGTTTAAGCCTTCTTTTCCGGCTTTTCTCCGTAATACTGATAGTAGCAGATCTCGATCCTGCCATTATAAAGCTTCCGCCTCCGGTCAGCGGGCTTTGAGGTAAACAGGGTTTCGAACTCTTTGTCGGAAGTCACCAGATAAAGAGACCAGCTTGGATTTTCTTTATAGAAAGCGCTGAGCTCTTTGTATATTTTACGGAGCTCATCCTTTTCGCCGATCCGTTCTCCATAAGGAGGATTGGTGATGATGATGCCATGCTTTTCCGGAGCTTGCAAACGGTTGAACGGCAGTACGGAAAACTCGATGCAGTCGTCGACTCCTGCTTCGGCGGCATTTTGCTGCGCGGCGATAATGGCCGACGGGCTGATATCCGAAGCGAGGATACGTACTTCAGATTCATTATCGATAGCAGAAAAAGCAGCTTTTCGTTCTTCTTTCCAAATTGCCTGGGGAATCATATCCCATTCTTCAGCTGCGAACTTACGCGAAAGACCCGGTGCAATGTTTCTCGCAAGCAAAGCGGCTTCAATGGGGATCGTCCCCGATCCGCAGAAAGGATCTACAAGAAGTCGGCCTGCTTTCCAAAAGGAAAGCTGGACAAGAGCCGCCGCAAGGGTCTCTTTGATGGGAGCTGCGACATCCCGGACACGATATCCGCGTTTATGCAATCCAGCGCCGCTGGTATCCAAGGTTACTGTAACACGGTCTTTGAGTATCGTGAGTTTGATGGTATAGAGTGCTCCGGTTTCCACGAAACGCTCAACACCATATACCTGCTTCATTTCTTCTACGATCGCTTTCTTGGTGATTGCTTGACAATCCGGGACACTGTGCAATGTCGATTTTACAGAAGTACCCGTTATGGTGAATTTTGCATCCAGAGGGATCCACTGATGCCAAGGCAGTGCTTTGATCTGCTGGAAAAGTTCCTCGAAGCTTCTCGCTTCAAATTCATCCAAACGGATCAATACTCTGTCTGCACTTCGCAGCCAAAGGTTCGAACGAACGACAGCGCGTTCATCACCGATATAAGTTATTTTTCCATCCTCAGATCTTATTACTTTGTAACCAAGCGCTTCGACTTCTCTTTTTACGATCGCTTCCAGTCCAAAAGTCGCAGTTGCGATCAATGTCAATTTTGACATTTTGGTTCTCCCTTCAGAAAAGGCTCTCGTAAGAGAGCCTTTTTGTGTTTCTTCATGATATGAATTTTCCAAACACTTTTATAGTATCGGTTTCTTTCAGTCGAAGTTTCTTTTTCTGTTCAGCTTATTGTTTTCGAGCAATTCGATCGAATTTAATGCTTTTCCGGTACCGATCGCTACACACGATTTCGGATCGTCGGCGATCCTGACGGAAATACCCGTTCTTTCTTCGATCCTGCGATCTATGCCGTGAAGCAAAGCTCCTCCTCCGGTCATTACGATACCGCTGTTGCTGATATCAGCCGCAAGCTCCGGCGGTGTTCTTTCAAGAACGCCATGCACTGCTTCACAGATGACCTGCAGCGGCTCTTCGAGTGCTTCCATCATCTGCTTTGAAGTGATCTCAATCGATTTCGGCAATCCTGTGACAAGATCACGCCCACGCAGCGTCACCTTTCGCTCTTCGGG
>CAZKCB010000323.1:0-2152 GCA_964550965.1 uncultured Oscillospiraceae bacterium | reverse complement strand
GTATCTTCTGGATACGAATGTCATTTTGGAGCTTCGCAAGGCGGCTCGCGCTGAACTGGGGCGTTTTTCCGATCGTGATACCGCATAGCGAGACAGTCACTGAAAGCATTGCGAAATCGATTGAGAAAGCAACCGCAGTCGGCATCGTCAAAATCAATGACCTGATCATCATTACCGCCGGTGTCCCGATGGGGATAGAGGGCAACACCAATTTGATGAGAGTCCATGTCATTGGTCGGGATATTTAAGCCGGAATTTTAAAGAATTGAATTTATGAAAAGGTCCGCCGGAAGGGGGATCTTTTTTTATGGGCAAAGCTTGACATTAAGCATTGTTTGTATTAGTATGAATAATACTTAATGCAATAGAAAGAGAAAGGAGCTGCCCATGATACTAAGGATAGAGATGACCAGTGATATCCCCATTTATCAGCAGATCCGCAACGAAATCGTGTTTGGCGTTGCCAAAGGAACGATCAAACCCGGCGAATCATTACCTACTGTGCGACAGCTGGCCAACGATATCGGCGTAAACCCGATGACGGTAAATAAAGCCTATGCGCTTTTAAGAGAAGAAGGGATCATCGTCATTGACCGAAGGCATGGGGCCAAAATCAGTGATTGCGGGATGAACGGAACTGCTTTTGACAGTGGTTTTGATCAGCGGGTGGAACTGTTAGCTTCGGAAGCACGGATGAAAGGTGCTTCGAAGGAGGATATCAAAAAACATATTTCAGATTTGATTGACTTGGTTTACGAATAAGGGGGAATTTTTTATGGCTGAATCATTGCTCATCATTATATGGATGGTTTTCGGAACGATGGCAGCATCGGCATTGTTTTATAAGAATCATCAGGACAATCAGATTTTAGGAGTGACCTTGTCTTCTGAACATGCAAAAGCGCCGGAAGTCCAGGACGTGATCAGGAAATTCAAAAGAACGTGCTATCTGCTTTTACTGCTTTCGATCGCGCTCAGCTTGTTGATGCTCGTTGATGCAATCAAGGCATACGCGGAGTTCTACATGCTGTTTCTGGTTTTGGCGAATCTTTTTGGAAATTGGCGTGTGATCCACACTTACCGGGAAAAGCTGATAGCGATCAAAACGCAAAACGGATGGGTCTATCCGCGAACAAAGAGCATCGCCGTCGATCTCAACGTTTCCAAAGAAAAAGGAAAATCAAGCGTTACGCCGATTTGGAGCTGGCTGTTTTTCATACTGAGTTTTACACCGGTCGTTTTTCTGCTTGTGGATCCGAAATTTCGTGAATTCTACCCGATCGGATTTTGCTTTATCGGCCCGCTGTGCCAGTTGACGGCTCTTTTCATGTACTATCAGATGCGAAAGCTGCATGCTCCCGCGCTCAGTGACAACACGGAGGTCAACAAGGCCTGTGCGAGGGTCGAGGAACGCATCAATACTACGGCAGGGACGCTTTTCTCTTTGTTTATGCTGGTATTTTGGATCCTGTTCAATATTGTGATGATCTGGATGCCAAAAGGCGTATTCCTCGTGCTCCCGACTGTTCTTTTAGTAGCGGGACTGCTTTTCGTTGCCCATTGGCAGCAGAAAAAGATCCGCGCTGCGGAAAACAGCTTTTTCGGTGAGATCGTAAATGCTGAAGTGAATGTTTTTGAACACGAAAGCACCTGGAAATGGGGATGCTATTATAATCCAAGCGATCCAAGGATTTTGGTTCCAAAGCAGGTCGCAAGCATGGGCTGGACGATCAACATCGGAAATCCGAAAGGAAAGGTCATTGGGATCGGGCTTCTGTTCTTTGTACTTGTTGTGACGATCGGTTCACTTGGACTCACATTTTGGGGCAGTATCAAGGACTATGACGTCACTCTGAACGGAGCTGAACTTTCGATCGATGCTGCGATGTATGATATGACGATCGAGAAAGAACAGGTGGTTTCGGTAAAGCTTATCGATGACCTTCCCGATGGCAGGCGTACAAACGGATATGGCGGACAACAGAAAAGTTTCGGTCATTTCTCGTTCGACCGATACGGAAAGACCATGTTTTATTCATATAATGATGTCGAGGAATACGTTGTGATCAAGCTGCAAGGAACCGCCCCGGGGTATGTGATCCTCAATGACAAATCGGCAGAACAAACAGAGCAATTGTATGAAAGCATCAGG
>CAZKCB010000322.1:0-2155 GCA_964550965.1 uncultured Oscillospiraceae bacterium | reverse complement strand
TGTCTGCGTTGGCCATTTCTTTGAATTTATCGCCGTCTACATGAGAGGTGACGATATTTCCGATTGCCGAAGCTTCTTCAGCTCTGAGGGAAATGACTTCGCTCCGATGCTTCGTGATGCTTGCCACGCCGATGAGCAGCGTGATCAATAAAGTCATTCCGATCAGGATCAACAATATTTTAGTGCGGATAGACTGTTTGCTTGTATTGCCGTTTTCTTTTTTCATAATTTGCTCTCCCAAAAGACTAACTGAGATGTAAGTTCTTTTTCTGACCGATACCTTTATAGGCCGCCGCATGATTCGAAATGCAGGCTGGTCCAATAAAAATTCAGAAGTCTGTCATGTCAGGTACGAGATCCGGCATGGTGTTCCTTCTGAATGGGTCGACCGTTAAACTGCCATTGCTGTTTTGCTGCTCGTCTATTATCCCCTGATGCTATCATTATACATTATAGTATATCGGAACCAATTTGTAAAACTTGACTTTTCTTTTAAAAATAAGTACCAAAAATTTTAAAAAAGTACAGAAAAGGACAAAGCAGGCATAAAAAATGCCTGCTTTGTCCATATAATTAAGAAGGAAGGTTCGGTTTTTGCTTAGGAATATGCTTTGAGCATATCCAAAATAGCAGCTTTTGGTTTTGCCCCTACAGAGGTTTGTACTACTTTTCCATTCTTGACGACAAGGAGAGTGGGGATGCTCATGACCTTAAAGGCTTTTGCAAGTTCGGGCTGCTCGTCGACATTGATCTTTCCGATCTTCGAATCGGTGACTTCTTTTGCGATCTCATCTACAACAGGAGAGACCATTCTGCAGGGACCGCACCAGGGAGCCCAAAAATCGAGAAGGACGGGCATCTGGGACTGCATGACTTCTGTTTCAAAATTATCCTTTGTTATTGTTAATGTACTCATTTTTATTCTCCTTTTTATTTACGTTTTGGTTTTCAGCAAATTTTGTTTTGCTTTATGTCTTAATTATAGCGATGTGAGGATTTTCTTCTGTAACAAAATCACAAAAGCCTTCCTGGGCAAAATAAAAAACACCGCTGTGGCAGATACCTTATCTGTCACAGCGGTGGGCTTCCTAAATCGAGTATTTTAGAGAATCGGCATTTTACTTGGCCGAGTAAAGTTCCTTTAATGTTTTTTGGATCTCTTCGTCTTCGAGATACTCATCGAAAGGCATTTCTTTGTCGATGATGCCCTTCGGCGTGATTTCAATGACACGGTTTGCAATCGTGCTGATAAAACTGTGATCATGCGATGTGAAGAGAAGGGAACCGGAGAAGGCGATCAGACCGTTGTTCACAGCCGTGATGGATTCGAGATCCAGATGGTTCGTCGGTTCGTCTAAAATCAGCACGTTGGCCGAAGAAAGCATGAGCTTTGAGAACATGCAGCGTACTTTTTCGCCTCCGGAAAGAATACTGCAGCTTTTCAGTGCGTCTTCTCCCGAAAAAAGCATTTTGCCGAGGAAGCCGCGCAGGAAGGTTTCCGTCTTTTCTGTAGAAAAGTCTCTGAGCCATTCGATCAGATTCACATCCTGGTTTTCAAAAAAGGCGGTGTTGTCTTTCGGCAGATAGGCGGTCGAAGTCGTTACGCCCCATCTGTAAGAGCCTTCGTCGGGCTCGAGCTCTCCGATCAGGATGCGAAACAGCGTAGTACGTGCGGCTTCGTTTTGACCGAGGATCGCGATCTTGTCGTTTTTGTTCATGGTAAAGGACACATTGTTGAGCAATTTTTCTCCGTTGATCGTCTTGGAAAGGTTCTCAACAAAAAGAATGTCCTTGCCCGCTTCTCTCTCGGGAGTAAATCCTACAAACGGGTAACGGCGTGAAGAGGCCGGAAGATCATCGATCGTGATCTTGTCGAGCAGCTTTTTACGCGAGGTAGCCTGCTTTGCCTTTGAAGCATTTGAACTGAACCGCGCGATAAAGGCCTGGAGATCTTTGATCTTATCTTCTTTTTTGCGATTCTGGTCTTTCAGCAAGCGCTGTGTCAGCTGGCTCGATTCATACCAGAAATCATAATTTCCAAGATAGATGTTGATTTTTCCGAAATCGATATCGAGCATAGGAGTACAAACCTTATTGAGAAAATGCCTGTCATGCGAAACCACAATGACGGTATTCTGGTAATCCATCAAAAAGT
>CAZKCB010000321.1:0-2167 GCA_964550965.1 uncultured Oscillospiraceae bacterium | reverse complement strand
ATGCAAAAGCGGCAGGTGCGGAGATCATCGGTGAAGTCGAGCTGGCTTTTCGGATCGGGCACGGAACGTATGTTGCGATCACGGGCACGAATGGAAAAACAACGACAACTGTGCTGACCGGAGAAATATTCCGCGAGGCGGGAAGAACTACGGAAGTGGTAGGAAACGTGGGTGTCGCGGTTGCAAAAAAAGCGCTGGAGGCAGACGAAAACACTTGGTTTATAACCGAAATCAGCAGTTTTCAGCTTGAGACGACAAAGGAGTTTCACCCTCACATTTCTGCTCTTTTAAATATTACACCTGACCATATGGACAGGCATCACACAATGGAAAATTACGCAAATGCAAAAGCTCTCGTCTATCAGAATCAAAATAAAAATGATTATTTCGTAGTGAACCGGGACGATGCGCTAAGCTTCGCGCTCGCAGATGGCTGCCCGGCGACTGTCGTACCGTTTAGCCGGAAAATCGAATTGGAATACGGCTGCTTTGTAAAAGACGGAGAAATCGTGATCCGAGACGGAAAAGGCTCGACCCAATCTGTGTGCAAGGCTTCGGAACTCGGCATTCCGGGAGCGCATAACCTTGAAAATGCGCTTGCAGCAACAGCGATCGCCTATTTCTCGGGCATTGCAATTTCAGACATTGCCAAAACCCTGGGTTCGTTTGAAGGGGTCGAGCACCGTCTGGAATTTGCCGGAAATGTCAGGGGCGTTCGGTTTGTGAACGATTCAAAAGGGACAAATCCCGATGCTTCCATTAAGGCAATCGAAGCGATCGATACGCCGATCGTTCTGATCGCGGGAGGTTATGATAAGAATTCTTCTTTTGAGGAATTTGTCGAAGCGGCAAAGGGCAAGGTAAAAGCCTTCGTTCTTCTTGGGAAAACCGCACCGAAAATAAAAGAAACGGCAGAAAAAATGGGCTTTTCCGTCATTCACATGGCAAAGGATATGGAAGAATGCGTTAGCGAAGGGTTCCGCCTTGCGGATCCCGGGGATACGGTCCTTCTTTCCCCGGCCTGTGCAAGCTGGGATATGTATACCTGCTTTGAACAGCGTGGGGAACACTTTAAAAACTGTGTTGAAAACCTTGAAAAATAGACAGTACGGGAGAAACCGATGAAACAAAAAAGAAGGACATCAATGAAGGCCGGAGACTTCCTTTTGACCATCCTTGTATTGGGGCTGGTTGTCTTTGGCATCATCATGGTCTTTAGTGCAAGCTATTACAGCTCGATCAGTGAGACGGGCGATCCGTACGCCTATTTGAAAGATCATTTTAAGTGGGCGGTACTTGGCGGTTTACTGATGATCGGGACGGCAAGTGTCGACTACCATATTTATGGCCGCTATGCAAAACACTTGCTTGCAATCAGTTTTGTTCTTCTCGCGCTTTTATTTACTCCGCTTGGGGAAACCAGAAATTATGCGACCAGATGGATCGGCGTCGGTCCTGTTACAGTCATGCCAGGCGAGATCGCTAAAATATGTGCGATCATATTTGTGGCGTGGTATCTTTCGAAAGATCCAAAACGCATCGATTCTTTGACCAAAGGAGTCCTTCCTCTGCTTGCATTATGTGCGGCCTATTTCGGGCTTATCGTCATGCAGCCGAATCTTTCGACTGCAATTACCATTTGCGGCATCATAATAGGGATCATGTTTGTGGCGGGATTGAACGGCTTTTATCTTGTGGGGATCGGTGGGGCAGGAATCGTTGGTGTCTGTGCGATGATCTTTATGGATGAGGGCGGCTATCGACTCAAGCGTTTTACGAGTTTTCTTGATCCGTTTCAGGATAAACTCGGAGCGGGCTGGCAAGTCATCCAGTCCCTTCTGGCGTTGGGGTCCGGGGGTCTGTCTGGTGTGGGACTCGGGAAAAGCATACAGAAGACCTTATATTTGCCGGAACCGCAAAACGATTTTATCTTTTCCATTATTGGAGAAGAACTTGGTTTTATCGGTTGTGTGATCCTGATCCTTGTTTATTTACTGCTGATATGGAGAAGCGCAGATATTGCACTCAAAGCATCCGATCTTTTTGGAACTCTTCTTGCCTCGGGCATTACGATCATGCTTGCAGTGCAGGTGATCTTAAATATTGCCGTCGTAACTTCTTCGATGCCGCCGACCGGTATCACCTTGCCTTTTGTGAGTTACGGAGG
>CAZKCB010000320.1:772-2173 GCA_964550965.1 uncultured Oscillospiraceae bacterium | reverse complement strand
TTCGCATAAGATCGGAACGCTTACTCAAACCAAAATGATTGTCACGAAGCATTTCGTAAACGGAAAGCTTATTGATATCGGAGAACTTGACTATGACAGTGCCGCTACTTTTATCGAAGGCTTTATCTTGTGTACAGATGCCACGGTCGATGGGGAACAACGATTAGGAGATCCGACTGAATTAGCCTTGGTCGATATGGGCATCAAGCTCGGTCTTCAAAAAGAGGCCTTGGAAGGAAAAGCTCCGCGTGTCAACGAACAGCCTTTCGATTCCGTGAGGAAGATGATGACAACGGTCCATAAGCATGAAAATGATCAAATCATAGGATATACCAAAGGAGCAATGGATCAGATCATCGAACGCTGCCATTTCATCAGAATCGATGGAACAGACCGACCGATCACAGATCAGGATCGCGAAACGATTCAGTCTGCGGCAAAGGAAATGGCCGAGATGGCGCTTCGTGTTCTGGCACTTGCCGTTCGCCATGAGAATGTTGATGCGAAAGAAGAAGAACTCACTTTTGTAGGACTTGTCGGAATGATCGATCCTCCAAGACCCGAAGCGGCTGCCGCTGTAGAAATCTTTAAAGGTGCTTCGGTCACAACCATAATGATCACCGGCGATCATAAAGATACTGCTTTTGCGATTGCAAAAGAGCTTGGGATCGCAGAGTCACAAGCACAATGCATCACGGGGACAGAACTCAATCTGATGACACAGGAAGAACTCAATGCGGCCGTTCCCTCTCTGCGGGTTTTCGCAAGAGTATCGCCTGAAAATAAGGTCATGATCGTCAACGCGTTTCGTTCACACGGTCATATCGTTTCGATGACCGGCGACGGAGTCAATGACGCACCATCTCTGAAAACTGCAGATATCGGCGTTGCCATGGGAATCACCGGAACCGATGTAGCCAAAGGTGCTGCAGATATGGTCCTTTCCGATGATAACTTTGCAACGATACAAAAAGCGATCGAAGAAGGAAGGAACATTTACAATAACATTAAAAAGTCTGTTCTTTTCCTTCTCTCTTCAAACCTTGGAGAAGTGCTTACGATGTTTGTGGCGATCGTTGTCGGACTTGCTTCCCCGCTAAAGGCGATCCATATCCTCTGGGTAAACTTGATCACCGATTCTTTGCCGGCGCTTGCGCTTGGTGTTGACAGCGGCGACCCCGACATTATGAAACAGGCTCCGAGAAATCCGAAGGAAAGCCTTTTTGCAAGAGGAGGAATGGCGATCACCGTGTTCTTTGGACTGGTCATCGGATCGATCACCTTGCTCGCGTTCGTGTTTTCTCCCATCACTTGGCTTATAAATTCGGGACAGGAGGTAACATTTGCTGCGATCAAGGCGAGCGGCATTCGGATCATCGTGTCCGTGCCCGATATCACCAC
>CAZKCB010000320.1:0-762 GCA_964550965.1 uncultured Oscillospiraceae bacterium | reverse complement strand
TCCTGAGATCTATTCTCACGCACAGACCTATGCCGTTACTGTCCTCGGGATATCACAGCTTTTCAATGCCATGGGAATGCGTAATCTCAAGAAATCGATTTTCCGTGTTAATCATTTTGATAATAAGATGATGATCGTTGCATTTGTTATGGCATTCGCGCTTCAGATCTCTGTTACGGAGATCCCGTTCCTGATCGATGCCTTTGGAACCTATGAATTGGCTGTGAAAGAATGGCTTGCACTTACCGCCTTAGCGACCGCACCGCTTTGGTTCCATGAAATCTTTGTTTTTGCGAAATTCCTGAAAAAGAAAAGCGCTGCAAAAAACTCTGCAAACTAAATATATCCGTTGATTTTCCGCTTTCGGAAGGATCATTTTGGGCATCTCTCAAATCGGGAGATGCCTTTTTTTCACACCTAGGAAAGAGGAAAAGAGGAAGAATTTGTTTTCAGTATGCTTAAATCGGTGTAGAATGTAGAGGAAAGGATGTTGCCATGAACATTTATCTGCTTAAGAAAAACAAGGAAGTGACTGGAGAACAAAAAATTCGGCAATGTCTTTTTCATTATAGCAAAGACGATGCACCGACTCTTTCCGAAAGCACTATTTTTAGGACTCCGATCATAAGGGCCGAACATGGAAAACCTGTGTTCCAGGAATTGCCAGAGATCCATTTTTCGGTAAGCCATTCGGCCAATCTTTGGGCGTGCGCGTTTGCGGGAGATCCGGTCGGACTCGATCTTGAAAAATTATCTGAAAGA
>CAZKCB010000319.1:0-2197 GCA_964550965.1 uncultured Oscillospiraceae bacterium | reverse complement strand
GGTATCTGGCTGATGTATCAGGAGCTCGTCTACGTCGACACCTAATTTACAAGGGGATTAAGGATCAAGCGCATGTTCTGCCGCGAGAAATGCTGCTTTCCCGCCTTTTTTCTGTGCTTCTGCAATGATATGCAGTGCAAGAGTGGTCTGTCCCGAAGATTCCGGACCAAAGATCTCAACGATCCTGCCTTTCGGTATTCCCCCGATCCCTGTTGCAAGATCAAGGCTGACAGAACCGGTGGAGATCGCTTCTATATTAAGCTTTGCTCCCTCGCTTCCGAGCTTCATGATCGCGCCTTTTCCAAATTGCTTTTCTATTTGAAGCATCGCCGCTTCGAGCGCCTTATCTTTTTCGTTCTGATTGATAGCCATAAATACCTCCGTCTTATTGCGAACATTTGTTCTATTTGATAATACCTTTGTTTTCCGGAAAGGTCAAGCCTTATTTATTTGCTTTTAAGATATCACGAGAGATATTAATTGTCAATATATTACATTTATTTTAGGGATATCTATTCTTTGCCCTCGATCAGACGATTTACCGCATCAAACATCAGAAGTTTTGCATAGTTTCGGTTCCATGCTCTTCCAAGATTTCGTATCTGGTTGCGTGTACAGCGTTTTTTATCATCGAGTATCACACAAATATAAACAAGTCCAACCGGTTTTTCTTCCGTGCCCCCGTCGGGACCCGCAATTCCCGTAACTGATATGCAAAGCCTTGAGCCGCTTACTTTTTTGAGTCCTTCTGCCATTTCGACTGCTGTCTCTTCACTGACCGCACCGAAACGATCCAGGGTCTCCTGCTTAACTCCGAGTTCTTCGACTTTTGCCCTATTACTATAGGTAACAAGGGCACGGTCAAACACCGCTGAGATCCCTGAAACATCTGTCAGGGACTGCGCAAACATTCCTCCCGTGCAGGATTCCGCAGAAGAGAGCGAAATCCCCTGTTTAATGAGTTTCTGTCCTACGACCTCTTGATATTCTTCATCATTGTAGCTAAATATATATTGACCGACTTTTTCCTCGACCTTTTTTATCATATCTGCTACGGCCTGTGCTGCTTCTTCGAGGGTATCTCTCTTTGAAGTGACACGAACGCAGCATTCACCTTCTTTTGCATAGGTTGCGATCGTCGGATCGGTCTGCCCGTTTATCAGATCAAGAAGGTCTGTTTCAAGCTGTGCTTCACCGATCCCAAACATCCGAAGCATCTTATAATATATCACAGCTCCTGTTTTTTCCATCAGGAAGGGTTTTATATGCTGTTCATACATGTGTTTCATTTCACGCGGCGGTCCCGGCATGCAGATTATCGTTTTTCCGTTTTCTTCTAAAGCAAATCCGGGTGCAGTACCCACATCGTTTTGGAAGATGAGTGCACGCGAAGGGAAATAGGCCTGTTTGTAGTTGTTTTCGGTCATTTTCCGACCAAGCTTTTGGAAGTATTCCTCAAGCCATTTTTTTGTCGCTTCATGTAAAACAAGAGTGTCGTTCATCGTTTCGCACACGATTTCCTTTGTCAGGTCATCCTGTGTCGGCCCCAGCCCTCCGGTCGTCAGAATGATGTCACATTCGGCAAAGGTCTGACGGATCATCTCCGCGAGACGTTTTGGATTGTCACCGACCGTGTGATGCGACATCACATCGATTCCAAGAAGATTGAGTTCCCTTGAAAGAAATACCGTATTCGTATTAACGATCTGACCAAAAAGGAGTTCGGTTCCGACGCTCAAAATCGATGATTTCAACTTGCACACCTCTCATTTACTAAATGATTTCTTTTGGGAAGCTATTTACATAGAAAAAACTTTTTTGTTTTTTATCATATATTCGACGCCTGAATAAATCGTCATGATTACCGCGGCCCAAAGAACAATGGTGCTTACAGGAAAATCAGTGAACAGTGAAAACGGCCAATCCTTGAGCAGAATCAAAGAAAGTGCTGTCATCTGCAAGATGGTTTTGAGTTTTCCCGACTTTCCTGCGGCAATGATGACGCCTTCTCCGGCGGCTACCGCACGAAGACCCGTGATCATAAATTCTCTTGCGAGGATCACGATGACCATCCAACCGGGAATCGTTCCGAGCTCAACGAGGCAGATCAAAGCCGCAGTCACAAGCAGTTTGTCTGCAAGCGGGTCCATGATCTTTCCGAAATTTCTGATCAGGTTATACTTTCTTGCGATATGGC
>CAZKCB010000318.1:0-2200 GCA_964550965.1 uncultured Oscillospiraceae bacterium | reverse complement strand
CGTTCTAAATGCAACCTCAGAGGCAGTTCTAGAAACAGCAAAAGAATTTAAAGCTATGGGGATAAAGGTTGCAGCAACCATAGGAGATGTAAGAAATGCAGATGATATAAAAGCAATGATGAAAACAACAGTAGATACCTTTGGCGGTATTGATATTCTAATAAATAATGCCGGAATCACAAGGGATAAGCCTATGGCATTAATGTCAGAGGACGATTGGGACATCGTTCTAGATATTAACTTAAAGGGCTCATTCTTATGTACCAAAGCTGCTGCAAAGCTGATGCTTAAAAAGAGATATGGAAGAATAGTAAATATCTCATCTGTTGCTGGCGCATATGGAAATGCAGGCCAGGCAAATTACTCTGCATCAAAAGGCGGATTAATTGGTTTGACAAAGACCACAGCAAAGGAATTTGCACCTAGAGGAATTACGTGCAACGCCGTTACACCGGGCTTGATAGAAAGCAAGATGACGGAAATATTGCCAGATGATTTGAAGCAAAAGTATTTAGACAAAATTGCACTTGGAAGGTTCGGGACACCTGAAGAAGTTGCAAATGTTGTTGCTTTTCTTGCTTCTGATGAAGCTGGTTATGTCACAGGTCAGGTAATTGATATTGACGGTGGATTAGTTATGTAATAATATTAACTTGAATATGCTTGTATTTTAAAAGCTATTCGGCTAAAAATATTATTAATTGCATATGATAGTATAAACATTTGCAATTTTTGAAAAACATCCTTTGGAAGGAGGTGAATATATGGTTTTCGAGAAAGTTAAAAAATTAATTGTTGAACAGTTAGGCGTTGAAGAAGACGATATAGCTATGGAATCTTCTTTCATAGATGATCTCGGAGCAGACTCTCTTGATATAGTTGAGCTAATAATGGCTTTAGAAGAAGAGTTTGATACCGAAATACCTGATGAAGAAGCTGAAAAAATTCGTACTATTCAGCAAGCCGTGGACTATATTAAACACCATCAAGCTGAAACTGAAGACTCAGAAGAAACTGAAGAATAAAATTCATGTAGATTAGACTGCAAATCAAAGCAACTTGAGTGCACGGGGTGAGTAACGTGAGGAAAAAGCGACGCATAGTGGTAACCGGTATCGGGATGATGACACCGTTAGGTTTGAATACCAAAACAACCTGGGAAGCCATATTGGCTGGAAAAAGCGGAGTAGCTGCTATCACCCAATTTGATGTTTCTGCTTTTCCCTGCCAAATCTCGGCGAGCGTGCGTGATTTTCATGCTGAAAATTATAATATTTCGCCGAAAGAAGGCCGTAAAATGGATTTGTTTATTCAATATGGTTTAGCCGCAGCGATGGAAGCCCTGGCGGATGCAAAACTAGAAGTCACCGAAAAAAATGCGGATAGGATCGGGGTTGCAGTCGGTTCTGGAATTGGCGGATTACCTTTTATTGAAGAAAATCACACAAAATTAGAAAAAGGGGGGCCGCGTAAGATTTCACCCTTTTTTATACCCGGTGCTATTACTAATATGCTCGCAGGCCAAATCTCTATCCGTTATGGACTTCGTGGACCCAACATTGCGGTGGTGACGGCGTGTACCACGGGGACGCATAATATTGGTCTAGGCGCTCGCACCATTCTGTATGGTGATGCCGACGTCATGGTGGTTGGAGGCGCGGAAATGGCTACCACCCCTTTAGGTTTGGGCGGATTTTCTGCTTGTCGAGCCTTATCGAATCGCAACAAAGATCCACAAGCGGCGAGTCGTCCCTGGGATAAAGCGCGCGATGGCTTTGTGTTAGGCGATGGTGCAGGTATTTTAGTCTTAGAGGAATATGAGCGTGCTAAACAGCGTAATGCACCGATCTATGCTGAATTAGTGGGTTTTGGGATGAGTGCCGATGCTTACCATATGACGAGTCCCGCACCCGAGGGACAAGGGGCGATGGTTGCGATGTTAAACACCTTGCATGATGCGAATATCGATAAAGAAAAGGTCGCGTATATTAACGCGCATGCGACTTCTACCTTACAAGGTGATTATTTAGAATTAAGAGCCATTCGTCGAGTGTTTGGTGATTATGCGAAGAGGATGGCGATTAGTTCGACTAAATCCATGACCGGCCATTTACTCGGTGCAGCCGGTGCCGTTGAAGCGATATTTACCATCCTCGCATTAAAGGATCAAAAAGCACCTCCCACGATTAATTTGGATAAT
>CAZKCB010000317.1:0-2243 GCA_964550965.1 uncultured Oscillospiraceae bacterium | reverse complement strand
AAAAAGGGATCTATGTAATTTCGTTTTTCCTCTTGATCGCACTTACCATTATGCTTGGGTGGACCTACTTGTTTCTGTTGAAGAAAAAACCAGAAGTTCCAGACGAAAAAAATCTCGGGATTGAAGAGAGCCGATCTGTTATATCTGAATTTCTTCATTTGTTTGCACCCTATTTCCTAATGTTGTTTCTAACACAGGGAATCCTTTATTTTGAACGTTATCTGGCTTCGGGTTATAGTGTCGGAGGCGTTGCAGCCCTTAATTATGCTTTTCGTGTATCCCAATTCCCGATTTGGGTGTTCACTGCGGCAATCGGAACCGTAGCGTTTCCCACAATGTCAAAACACAGTGAAACACAAAACAGAGATGCCTCATTAAACACTTTAAAAAAAGCTATGTGGTTGATGCTGCTTCTTACCCTTCCGGTAACACTATTCCTTTATATATTGAAGATCCCGGTTTTGTCGATCCTTTTTCAGCGTCAGGCTTTCGACGAAAAATCTTTGCAGCTGACTGCCGTTATTTTGGGATCCTATTCTTTTGCAATCATCGGACAAAGTATAACCATGCTTTGCCTTAAATATTTCCTTTCTGCGGGAAGGATCAGAGAGCCGGCTATGGTTTTCTTCGGAACTGCAATACTCAATGTTTTGATCGATTTTTTCTTTTATCAAAAAATCGGTTTAGCTGCATTTGGATATGGGGCAGCAGCAGCAGGAGCCTTGAACGCGATATTGCTGCTTTGCCGGATATCCTTTGACTTTAGCAAAGATGTCAAGGGAAATAAGTCGAGGATTCTTAGTCTTGTGCTTTCGAATGCTGTGATTGCAGGAATTGCGTTTTTATACCTTGAACTTTGGAACAATGGGATTGTTTCTCTTGGGTTTTGGACGAAATTGCTTTCAATGGGGTTTACTTGTGTGGTCGCAGTTGCGATTTATATTGTTCCGTTTCATTACATCTCGAAAAGAAAGAGAAGGGCTGTCAAATGCTGAATATCATAACGATCGATCTTGAAGAATGGTATCATGGAAATCTGGTTCAAGATATGTTCTCTGATCAAGAGGAACTTGAGGTAAGGGTCATAGCAAATACGAAAAAGCTTTTGGCCTTGTTTCACGAAGCTAACGCAAAGGCAACGTTCTTTGTTTTGGGTTGCATTGCAGAGCGCTTTCCTGAGTTGATAGCAGAAATCAGATCGTATGGCCACGAAATTGCCACACACGGATATGCGCACGAGTTGATCTATAAACAGACAAAAGAGGAATTTCTAAGGGATATCAAAAACGCAAGGCAGATTATTGAAGGGATCACCTCTGAAAAAGTCAAAGGGTATCGAGCGCCGTCCTGGTCTGTTACCGAGAATAGCCTTTGGGCGCTTACGGTACTCCAAGAAGAGGGCTTTCTCTATGATTCAAGTATTTTTCCAATCAGAACGTTTTTATATGGCATTCCCTCTGCACCACAATTTATGAATTATCCTTTAAAAAGAAGAGAGGAAAAGGGATTGGCTGAAGTTCCGCCGTCAACACTGTCTCTTTTCGGTAAGAAATTTGGATTTTCGGGAGGGTTTTTCTTTAGGGTGTTGCCGTATTTTATTATTGAGAATGGGATCAAAAGAGTAAACAAGACAGGAAATCCTGCGGTTGTCTATTTGCACCCAAGGGAAATCGATCCGGATGAGCCTCGAATCAGGCTGAACCTAAGAGATGCACTCATTAATTACTACGGAACAAAATGGACCGAAAGAAAATTAAGGAAATTATTGAAAAAATATCAGTTTACTTCGATTGAAGAGTATTATAAATTTTAAGGGAAAGCCCGCACTCAACGGGAAAGGAGAAAATCGGGATGAATGAGATCAGTATAACCTTTGATATCCGGGAGGCGCTCCTTGTAATAACGGCGTTGGTCGTATTTGGGGGTGCCGTTGCAATCAAGAGAAACATAAAGTGGAAGAAACTGAACGCTGAAAAAGAACTGATAGAGAAAATCATTGGTTCAGTTATCAACGAAAAGGGACTGGAAGAGAATCTAATACGGTTGCTGCATGTTTATAGCGGAATTGTAAAGGATGCTACATCTTACGGATTTTATCTCTACAATGAAAAAAGTGCTGCCTATATACTGAAGAGTGTAATCCAGGCGATAAAAGAAGAAGAGAACATTGAACCGTCCTATTCGGGCTTGCTTCCGTATAATAAGGAAGTGTATTTTATGCCGTCGAGTTTGAGCTTGGATAA
>CAZKCB010000316.1:0-2256 GCA_964550965.1 uncultured Oscillospiraceae bacterium | reverse complement strand
TTTTCCCGGGAGAAGAAAGCGGTTTTGAAAATTTGGTAGTCTCGCTTAAATCTTCTGATGTCAGACTCAATTACGAAGCGCATCTGCTTGCGGCAAAAGAGCTGAACTGTCCCTTCCACATTGGGCTGACCGAATCGGGAAGTGCCGAACGGGGCAAATTAAAATCGGCTGTTGGGATCGGTGCGCTTTTGCTTGCCGGAATCGGTGATACGCTTCGTGTTTCTTTGACCGGAGACCCTGTTGAGGAGGTCCTCTTTGCAAAGGAACTGCTGAAAGCCGCCGGGATCCGTAAGGTCGGCATCGATCTGATCTCCTGCCCCACCTGCGGACGAACGAAGGTCGATCTTCTGAAAATCGTAAATGAGATCGAAGCAAAGATCAAACCGCTCGAAGAAGAACGTCTGAAGCAAGGAAAAGAAGCCATCACCGTCGCCATTATGGGCTGCGAAGTCAATGGACCCGGAGAGGCAAAGGAAGCCGATTTCGGAGTTGCCTGCGGGAAAGATTCCGGGCTGATCTTTCAAAAAGGTCTGCCTGTCGGAACTTGCAGGGCAGAAGAAATCGTTGGTATCTTACTGAAAATGATCGAGAATACATAAGGATATTTGTGAATGAAAGCATTACTGGAAAAAAGCATCAACTGGAACAGCATCGAAAATCCTCCGAAGGACAATTATCTTTATCATGTTGAAAAGGCGGCTATTTCAAAAAAAACAAATAGCTTTACCCTTGAAGTTGCAACAAATTTTGTGATACCGACGGACGATCTTCAGCGGATCGAGCTTACGATACGTCATGAATTCCCTGAAATCGAGAGGGTCGATCTGCGCTGCGCTTACAGAGAACAGCTTCCGCCGGAAGCAAAAGTCCTGCGCAAGGTCGAAAAAAAGAAAACAGAAAAGCTGGAAACCTTTTTCGGAAAGCGGATCAACGAAGCTTCGATAAGCATTTCAGAAGCACTTTCGGCAAATGGGCCGATCACGCTTCAGGGAGAGATTTTTCAGATAGAAACAAGACAATTCAAGGGTGACAAGATGCTTGCCACATTTTTGATCACAGATCACAATGATTCCGCCTGCGCCAAATGGTTTACCACCACTGAAAAGTGGGGGAAAGCCGAACAGGTATTTCACGTCGGGGACTACATCAAGGTTCGCGGCGTTTTTGAGTTTGACCAGTTTGAGCAGGCCTCTGTTTTAAAAATGAGGGATCTTGAACTTGCCGAAAAGCCAAAGAGAGTTGATCCTTCTAAAAGAAAGCGGGTCGAGCTTCATGCGCATACCAAAATGAGCAAAATGGACGGCTTGTCGGATATCTATGATCTCGTTGGAACCGCGGCCTCCTGGGGGCATAAAGCCCTTGCGGTCACAGACCATGGCATCGTTCAGGCATTTCCTGAAGTTGCAAAGTATATCGCACAAAAAAAACTTTCCATCAAGCCCATCTATGGTATGGAAGGCTATCTTGTCAATGATGATGAAAAAGAGCCCAGCGGCAAATTTGACATCAAATCAAAGCCGACCAATCACATCATTCTTTTGGTGCAAAACCAGACGGGCTTAAGAAATCTCTATGAACTAGTATCCTTGTCTCATACGAAGTATCATTACAAGCGCCCGCGGATACCAAAGTCAGTGCTTTCTGCTTATCGCGAAGGCCTTATCATCGGTTCGGCCTGTGAGGCCGGAGAGGTGTTTCAGGCGGTGCTTTCCAATATGCCGGAGGAAAAAGTAGACGAGCTTGTTTCCTTTTATGATTATCTTGAGATCCAGCCGATCGTCAACAATCGCTTTTTGATTGAAAATGGAAAGGTCGAAAACAACGAAGCCTTGCAGGAATTGAATCGCAAGATCATTGCACTCGCTGAAAAAAACGGAAAGCCCGTAGTGGCGACCTGTGACTCTCATTATACAAATCCAAAAGATGCAGTCTACCGCAAGATCCTGATGGCAGGTATGGGCTACAAAGACGCTGAAAATGGAGACGGCCTTTATTTTCGTACCACGGAAGAGATGCTTGCCGAGTTTTCTTATCTCGGAGAGGAAATGGCGGAGCGTGTCGTCATAGATAATCCTGAGGCGATTGCAGATCGGATCGAGTTTGTAAAGCCGGTTCCGGATGGCAGGTTTCCTCCTGAAATCGCCAAATCAGATGAGCGGCTCAGAACAAAGTGTGTCGAGACCGCAAAATCCATCTACGGGGATCCCTTGCCTGACTTGATCGAAAAAAGGCGTGAAAAGGAACTCTGTTCGATCA
>CAZKCB010000315.1:0-2261 GCA_964550965.1 uncultured Oscillospiraceae bacterium | reverse complement strand
AACAAGTTGACTTGAATGAGATGTATAACGCCTATGAGGCAGCTGGTTTTAAGGGAGAAATAATAACTCAAACCGATAATTTGCTGGAATATACTCTTACAGAAAAAGAAAATCCAAATTTTGAATCACATATAATTGCAACTATCAATTCTAATGGTGATCAGCTCATGAAAATCACAGAAAACGATAAATATGAAGAACTTCAGATTAATGCCGATGGAAGTATTTTGTTGGATGGCGAATCGGTAATAATCGAAGATGTAAAAACATCTACTTCGATTATTCCAACCTCCGGTGTTGAGTCAAGGGCTCAAAGAATGTACTATACCCAAGACTGCCCATACGGTAGAGCTTCTGACTATACCAAGAAAACGGCAACAATCTCTAAAAAAAATATGCGTGTAGAAAAAGCTATATCATCAATGACAACAAGCGCCCTTCAAGCTATAATTTTAATTGGGTTAGGTCTTTCTTCTGCAGTGGTGGGAGTCATTGTTGGATCTGTTGTGGACGGAATAATAGAGTACTACAGCGATAATGATCCCTTGTCACGGACTCTTTCAATGAACGGATATCAATATGTGCATAAAATTAAAGGTTTTAATGTTAAAAGCAATATGTCAGTGAACAAAATGTATGTCCGGTATTATGCGGCACTTGATTGTGAGGGAACGGCATTTGAAACTAGCACCTATTATCAAGTATTTACATATTAAAACAACTATGCTTATGGTGGGGTAAAAATTATTTTATCCCGCCTATCAATCACCATTTTTGAAAGGACGCTCGATGAAGTACTTAAGATTGGCTTTTGAAATCCCTCAGACAAGACTTAGTCGTCGAATCCATATAATTCTTATTCTTATAACTGCGATTGTGGTGATTTTTTACCTAAAAAGACACGAAATTCCTTTTTGGCAGCTCAGTCTTTTGCTTGCGGCAATGTGCGGGCAGGAGTTTTTCCTTAATACCAGAGGGAACAAGGAATACTTTGCAGCAGAAAACAGGTATAAACTCTATGCCATACACCAATTACTGCTATTTTCACTAAGCATGGCGGTCTTTTTTGTGTATAAGCTTCTTGTCGATTGCTACTGGTAGCTCAACTCCTTTGCGGAGCGAATAGAAAGGGACTCGCGTAATATAAAAAAGAACGATAAGTGCAAAATATTTTGCGATAAGTGCAAAACTTTTTGCACTTTTTTAATGCTTTTAAAGCAAAGAAACAAGGAAACGCAAACAAAAGCACCTTGGCACGCAAATTGCGTAATATGAATATTAAGTAAGAATGGTCTGAAAATAATTCTTCAATTTGCTTCGCAAATTGGGTGAGCTGACAAAAGTGGAGGAGTAAAAAATGAAAAACGTAAAAGTGATCATTTGGGGTCTTGGTGCTATGGGTTCCGGTATGGCAGATATGCTGCTCAAGAAAAAAGGTGTTGAGATCGTAGGCGTTGCAGGAAGAGCCAACAAGCAGGGAAAGAGCATGTACGATTTCATCAGTACCCCAAGGGGCGAAAGACCCGACATCATCATCGGCGCGCCGGAAGATGTGATCAAAGAAAAGTGCGCTGACGTTGTTTTGCTTTGTACCGACTCTTTTACTAAAAAAGCCTTTGACCGTATCAAATTCATCTTAGAAAAGAAAATCAACTGTATCACAAGTGCGGAAGAAATGTCGTATCCGAAAGCGAAGGAGCCTGAACTCGCAAAGGAACTCGATGAGATCGCAAAAGAAAACGGTGTCTCGGTTCTCGGAACCGGGATCAACCCTGGTCTCATTATGGACTTGCTTGTCATCATCATGACGGGATGCTGTGAAGAAGTCGAGCACATCACTTCGAGAAGAGTCAACAGCCTCTCTCCGTTCGGCCCGGCCGTAATGGAAGAGCAGGGAATCGGGATCAGCGTCGAAGAGTTTGAACAAGGCGTTGAAAGCGGAAAGCTCGCGGGGCATGTCGGCTTCCACGAATCCATCAATATGATCGCTGACGCGATCGGCTGGAAGGTCGAAAAGATCGATCAGACGATGGACCCCATCGTGACCGACGTTGACAGAAGGTCGCCCTACGGCTTTGCAAAAGCAGGCGATGTCGCAGGCTGTGCAATGAAAGGCTACGGCTATGTTGACGGTGAGCTCAAAATCGAGATGGATCACCCACAGCAGATCGAGCCGGAGCAGGTCGGCATCAAGACCGGGGATTATGTCATTATCAAAGGAACGCCAAACATCAATATGGTCAATTCTCCGGAAGTCCCCG
>CAZKCB010000314.1:0-2266 GCA_964550965.1 uncultured Oscillospiraceae bacterium | reverse complement strand
CCGAATATGTCAAAGAACGATTTTCTGACCGGATACATGCTGATGACATCGATCGCTTTATCTTGTAAAATCAAGCCTTTGCGTTGAATTGTGTCATTCTGAGAAAATATTTTGAAATATCAAAAATATTTGTATCATAATGAAAAAGAATCAGCTATAATGTATCCATGTAATAAGTTATAGGATGGGGGTTGATTAAAAACCATGTCAGTAGAATTATTGGATAAAGTTCGGAAATTGAACTGGGTACTACAGGAAAGTACTTCAGATGTATTTTCCTTCGGAGACCTCTGTGCAATTCTGAGTGACTTGATGGATTCTAACGTATACATCGTAAATAAAAAAGGCAAAGTCATAGGCGTACATTATAAAATCAGGTCTGACAGTGCAACGATCACGGACCCGGAAACCGGCATTGAAAAGTTTCCTAATGAATACAATGATGCTTTGCTGAAAGTCAAAGAAACAAAAGTCAACATAACAGATGACGAAGCTCTTGAGATTTTCAAATATGATTATGATACTTACGATAAGCTTCACACGATCATTCCGATTTCATGCCGCGGGCAGAGATTGGGCACCTTGATCGTTACCCGTTACAGTCCGCCGTTTTCGGAAGAGGATATCATTCTCGGCGAATATGGAGCGACCGTTGTGGGTCTTGAAATCCAAAGAAGAAAAGCACTCGAAATTGAAGACGAAGAAAGAAAACGTCAGGTAGTGCAGATGGCCATTGGCACACTCTCCTATTCCGAAGTGGAGGCTGTACGGCAGATATTTATGGAACTCAAGGGTTCCGAAGGGTTACTTGTAGCGAGTAAGATCGCGGATCGTTCCGGTATTACGAGATCCGTCATTGTCAATGCTCTCCGTAAGCTCGAAAGCGCAGGCGTCATCGAGACAAGGTCGCTTGGCATGAAGGGCACGCATATCAAGATAATCAATGATAAGTTCAGCAACGAGCTGGACAAAATGGTGGATTAAATGCACCATCTCCCCGCCTGTCATTCAATGCAGACGGGGATTTTTTTGATTTGAAAAAGTATCGTGAAAGGGAACTATGTTACGATTTAACGAAAATAATGAAACAATAGAAGAAGAAAGCTATCGCGCTATTTTAGCCGGGCTCGCCATAAATGAAGACATTTCTTACTATATGGAAGAGCTTGCCGGTCTTGCCGAGGCCGCCGGAGTCGACGTTTTGGGAGAGATGATCCAGGCAAAAGACCGACCGGATTCTGCGACTTATTTCGGAAAAGGAAAAGTCGAGGAACTTGCGGAGCTTTGCGTTGCAATGGACGCGGATACGGTCATTTTTAACAGCGAACTGACCGGAGTCCAGCTTCGGAATCTCGAAGATCGCCTTGATGTAAGGGTCATCGACCGCACGATGCTGATCCTCGATATTTTTGCGGCAAGAGCCGTATCTCGGGAAGGGAAACTCCAAGTCGAGCTTGCACAGTTAGAGTACCGTCTTCCTCGCCTGACCGGTTTTGGAAAATCCTTGTCGCGCTTAGGCGGAGGCATCGGAACCAGAGGTCCTGGAGAAAAGAAACTTGAAACAGACCGCAGGCATATTCGTAAGCGAATGGATGATATCAGGCACGAGATCGACGAAGTCAAAGAACATCGCAAAACGCAGCGGGCGCAGAGAGAAAGCTCAGGGCTGCCGATCGTGGCGCTTGTGGGATACACCAATTCAGGAAAGTCGGCTTTGATGAACCGTTTTCTCGCCGATACGATGAAAGAAGAAAAGGCAGTCCAGGAAAAAGATATGCTTTTTGCTACGCTTGACACTGCTCATCGCTTGATCCGCTTGGATTCAAATGATGAATTCATTTTGATAGATACTGTCGGTTTTGTCAGCCGGCTGCCGCATTCGCTCGTAAAAGCGTTCAAGGCAACTTTAGAAGAGGTAAACTACGCAGATCTCTTGCTTCATGTCATCGATGTTTCTCTTTCGAACAATCAATTCCATATTGATGTAACAGATCAAGTCCTTTCCGAAATCGGAGCAGGAGAAAAGGAAAAGATCCTGCTTTATAATAAGGCGGATCTTGTGCCCGAACTCGATCGAATTTCTTATGAAGGGAAAGATTCTCTTTTTATTTCTGCCAAAACAGGCGAAAACATGGATGGTCTGATTGCCGCGATCAAAGCAAAGATTTTTGGAGGCCGTTTAAAAGCGGCGCTTCTGATCCCTTTTGACAGGGGAGATGTCCTTTCGGCCATCCGAGACAAATACAGTCCGCCAAACGTCAAAAAA
>CAZKCB010000313.1:0-2267 GCA_964550965.1 uncultured Oscillospiraceae bacterium | reverse complement strand
GAAACAACCGCGCAGCGAAGACTGTGATACAGATCCTCCGCGGAACCGCGAAAGAAGCTTTGACGGGAATGGGTGCAACGGAGATCCAGACCTATTCTTTTGTGAGCCCCAAGGGACTTGATAAGATATTAACAAATGATAACAGCCGTTTGCGCAGTTGTGTTCGTCTGATCAATCCGCTTGGTGAAGAAAACAGTATCATGCGGACGACGCTGATGCCGAATATGCTCGAGGTTCTCGAACGAAACTTCTCGCGTGGCATTCCTGCGGTCAAAGCATTTGAAATCGGAAACACCTTTTTCAATGAACCGGGAGCGGATGGCTTGCCGGTAGAAAGAGAATCTCTCTGCATTGCCTGCTATGGAACCGGCGAAGATTTCTTTAGCCTGAAAGGCCTTGTCGAAGAACTTTTAAAAAAGCTTGGTGTTGAAGACACAAGATATGTGCCCGAGACGGAAACAACGACATTCCATCCCGGAAGAACGGCAAAACTGATTTCGGGAGAAGAGGAATTCGGGATCATCGGTGAGATTCATCCTGATGTAATGGACCAGTACCACCTCGACAACAAAGTCTATTGTGCTGAGTTGGATTTCACAAAAATTGAGGGTCTTGCAAACAGGGTTCGCTACTATAGTCCTCTTCCGAAATATCCCGCCACATCCAGAGACATTGCGCTTTTGGTACAGGAAGAGGTTTTGGTCAAAGACATTGAAGCGATCATAAGAAGGTCGGCTACGGAACTCCTTGAAGATGTGATCCTCTTTGATGTTTACAGAGGAAAGCAGGTTCCGGAAGGGCAGAAGAGCGTTGCGTTTTCTTTGACCTATAGAGCTAAGGATCGTACGCTGACCGATGATGAGGTCATCAAGGTCCACACTAAAGTCCTTTCGGCATTAAAAGATAATTTGGGAGCAACTCTGAGGGAAATGTAGTTCCCTGTGGGATAGCGAATGGAGGTTTCAAGCAAATGACAGAGCGAAATAAGGTCGCCGTCAGGATCTATGGGCAGGAATTTATCATTTCCGGTGATTCTCCGAGAGACCAGATCATAAAGATTGCCGATTATGTTGATCGGAAGATGCATGAACTCAATGCGGCGATGCCCTCAGGACCGGTTTCTGCCATTGCCGTTCTTGCGGCAGTCAATGCAGGCGAGGATTATTTTCGGGCTGTAAGGACGGTCCATGAGCTCCAAGCTAAAAACCAGCAGCTTGAAAAAGACACGCAGCATTATGTCCAGCTTTGGGACGAGGCAAAGAGCAATTTCCGCCAATACAAAGATGATGCGCAGATCGCGATAGAGCATCGCGAGGAAACGCAAAAAATATTGAATGAGAAGACAGCCGAATATAACGAATTGCTCAAGCAATTCAATGAAATCAGTGAAAGGGCCGAGATTCTTCAGAAAAAGAACGAAAGCCTCTTTAACCGCATGGAGGCGCAGGAAGACGAAAAAGAATCCTGCTCTGCCATGATAAAAGAAATGGAAGCCAGATGCAGGGAACTTGAAGCCAGCTTCTTCGACCTGCAGATGGAAAATATCCAGCTCAAAGGAGACTTGGATCGTTTGAAGAAAATCGTGGAACAAGATGAACGAGAAAACCTTTAAGGTATTGGAATACCAGAAAATCAAAGACATGCTCATGAGCGAGGCGGCTTCCGTGATGACCAAAAAACGGATTGGAGAGATGTCGCCTTCGCTTGAGCTTTCTGAAATAAACGAAATGCAGGCGGAAACCACGGAAGCGGTTTCCGTTATTATGCATAAAGGGGCTCCTTCGCTCGGTGGGTTTTATGACATTGCAGGTGCTGTTAATCTTGCCGGAAAAGGCGGGGTTTTAACGATGAAACAGCTTCTCGAAGTTTTATATAATCTCCATACGGCAAGGCATGCCTCTGTTTTTTTAAGAAGTGACCTGCCGCCGCTCCGAAGAATACAGGGCCTCGCAGAGGTTCTGTCTGTTCAGAAGCATATCGAGGACGAAATAGACCGCGCCATTCTTTCAGAGGATGAAATGGCAGACTCCGCGAGCCCCGAGCTTAAGAGCATCCGGCGGAAGATCGCCTTGCAAAATGAAGCTGTTCGAAGCAAAATGAACAGCATCCTCGCTTCTGCAGATAACAAAAACATGCTGCAGGATTCGATCATCACGATGAGACAGGGGCGCTATGTCATTCCTGTAAAACAAGAGCATAAACAGAAGTTCCCGGGCATCGTTCACGACCAGTCAGCCACGGGGGCGACGTTTTTTATTGAGCCGCAG
>CAZKCB010000312.1:0-2310 GCA_964550965.1 uncultured Oscillospiraceae bacterium | reverse complement strand
GGTTTCGTCCTCTCCGGGTTTATGGACAACCCGATCATTCCTCTGCTTGTGACCCTCGGCGTCTTCATGTGTGCGATCTTTGTACTGCACAAGGTGTTTGGAGCAGCGGACTATAAAGTAGAACCAATCAGTGGCGAACCTGAAGCAATCGCAAAATAACTGCTCGTAACTTTAAGAAATCATAAAAGCGGACCCTGTAAAAGAGAATCTCCTTTATAGGGTCCGCTATTTATATTTCTTCAACCAGTGCAAAGAACCTTGTTTTATTGATGCTACATGTTTTCGACAAACTGAATGTTCATGCCATTGGGATCAAGCACATGGAAAAACCTGATGTGCGGATTTGGCTGATGCGGGCCGCTATGGATGGCGATCCCCTTTTGTTTCATAACATCCATCATTTCATCGAGGGACTTTACTTCAAAGCCCCAGGAAATGCTCTGTCCGACACTGCATTCCTTGTGGGCATCGTTGCAAACCAGTTCTATTTTGGTTTCTCCGTCTCCTAAAAACGCAATTTCAACTCCGGGTCCTGCCGGGAATCTTCTGTTTAGAGGAAGGCCGATGATTTCCTGATAAAAGATCAATGATTCTTCCATGTTTTTTACGAGCAATGTGCTCCAGCAAAATTTCATATCGTTTCTCCTTCTTTTTTCTATATGATTTTCTGTACTCTGCCGACGATCCCGCTTTCAAGTCTGACCTTGATCCCATGCGGATGGGAAGGAGAATTGGTGAGAAGATCTTTTACGACGCCCTCCGTCAATTTTCCTGTACGCTGATCCTGCTTTTGTACCACCATCACTTTAGTTCCGGCGCTGATATCTTTTCGTATCGTTCCATTCATATTATGGTTCTTCTCTCTTGTTTATTCTAATTTCACAGTTCCGGTTCGGAACGCTTCTATCATCTCTCCGGTGAGGCTTATTTTCAGTTCTTCCGGTGCGATCTCGTCTCTGTTCATCCAGACGCCTACAGCCAGTTCCTCTTCATCGAGCGTGATGGTATCGTCGCCGTCAAGCTCCGCATAAAAGCCGGCAAGGATCGTATCAGTAAAGGGCCAGGGCTGGCTTTTGTAGAATTTCAGATTTTTGACCTTAAGCCCTACTTCCTCTTTGACTTCCCTGCGAACAGTTTGCTCCAAACTCTCCCCGATTTCCGCGAATCCCGCGATCAGCGCATACCGGGTGTATTCCCGCCCTGCATACTTCGTCAAAAGAAGCCTCTCGCCGTCATAGACCGCCACGATCACACAAGGAGAAATCGTCGGATACGTTTGGAATCCGCAGGAAGCACAATAAAGCATCCGTTCATTCTCCGAATGCTTCAGGGGCTTTCCGCATCTGCTGCAAAAGCGATGATTGGAATACCAGCGATTGAGCTGCCATCCGACGGAACCTGCAAACGAACGCCAATATTTTGGTTCTGTCCTGAATCTCGCAGTGGGTACATAGGTCCATCCATCCGACCGGTCGAGACCTTTTTCATCGATCAGATAATAATTGATATCATCTACCGTAAAAAGAAACTTTGCATCATCGATCAAGTGCGGATATCCCTCTTCGAAATCAGCAAAAGATGGATACCAGAGTTTATCCTTATCTTCTTTGACGAGCACCGTGTCGCCTTCGTAGGAAAGGAACAGATCCTTTGGCTCCGGCTTTTTGTTTTCAAAATGATTATTAAAGATTCTCGGTTCGATATCGTGGATCATGATCCGCCTCTTTCCTGTCCCGCAAAGAGAAAACATCTGAACTTGTTTTCTATGTATTTATTATATCATAACTGGTTGCTTTTTATTATCAATCAATTTGACCTATTTGCAAATAGATGCGGTAATCTGGCAAACTGTGTTTTGCTTTCATCAATCATATAGCTGCAGGTACTCGTTGCCCCAATCAGACCAGCAGCTTCCATATCGATCCGGCCTTCACCTATATTAGCTGTTTTCATATAAAAAGCGACTTCTTTCTTGATATCCTCTTCCATATCAGAAAAAGCAGAAACTGCAAGCCTATGGTATTCGTCGATTGGATTCAGCCCTCCAATAAAAGATAAATGGATCCCATTTCTTACATTTTCCATAGTGTAAAGATAATCTGCCCAATGTTGATTGAGAAAATACAGCATCAATTGCTTTTCTGCCTGGTTAATGGCCTTAATTCCAAAAGAGTCCACATGTTGATCAAAAAGAATAGGGTCAGCCCCTTTAAGAATATCTGCACTTCGAACATCACAAAGGATTTCATCTCTATAGGTAGTAATGCGCTGTCTTTGAAGTTCCAAAACGTATGCATACTTCCCAAGCAT
>CAZKCB010000311.1:0-2328 GCA_964550965.1 uncultured Oscillospiraceae bacterium | reverse complement strand
CGAGCGCCCGGGCGCCCGCGAAAAAATAGACGTAGTTTTTCCGGTGCTTCACGGAACGTTCGGAGAGGACGGAACGGTCCAGGGGCTTTTGAAATTAGCGAATATCCCGTTTGTCGGTGCCGGGGTTTTGGGCTCTGCCGTGGGGATGGATAAAGACGTCATTAAGCGGATTTTGCGCGACGCAGGAATTCCCATTGCAAAATTCATGGCATTTCGTGGAAACGATGAAATTTCATTTGATGCAATTTCGGAGGGTCTCGGAATGCCGCTTTTCATAAAGCCCGCGAATCTCGGCTCGTCAGTCGGCGTTCACAAAGTGCGCGATGAAAAAGAGTTTCGCGCAGCGGTTCGCGACGCATTTCTCTACGACAGAAAGATTCTTGTTGAGGAGTATATACAAGGACGAGAGATCGAGTGCTCGGTTCTCGGAAACGAAGAACCGATCGCTGTAGAATATACCTATCTGCCATGCAGTTTCTTCCCGGACATCGAAACGTTCAATTTCAAATATGTTTCGCTTTATGACTATATGGAATCAAAGAATCATATGCCGGTAGCCTTTGAGCAAAAGTTTCAGATCATCGAGGTCCCGAAAAAGGAAGCAAAGTATCTGGATCTCGATCAGAGTCAAGTGGTTTACTATCTCGAATTTCTTGGTTTTGATCAAAATGGTATTCTTGTCGAGTACACTGAGTGCTATTCAAGAACGGATAAAGCCGAGTTTTTCTTTGACACGAATGGCTGATTTTTTTTGATCTGGTCTAAAAAGATAAAATTGTTGAGTTTGTATCTGTTTGGTCAAACAATTTGTGAAATTTCGCTAACTGGTATACTTTTATAACGAAAGTGGTTTCTCCTTATATACGAAAGATGGATTGAATTTAACGTAGAATGTGGTACGATAAATCAAGAAACTGGTTGTATGTATTTCGTGAAAATGAAATTTTCGATATGGAGGGAATGGATGTATGAGAAATTTTGATATTGAGAAGTATCTGGCAGACGGAAAGACTGCTTACGGGCAGCGGGCAAATATTGAAGCACTTGCGGATCTGCTTTCGGATCAGGGTTTTAGCAATCTCATAGTGATCGGGATCGGCGGGACTTGGGCCGAATGGCTTCCAGTCGTCCAGGTAATGCGTCATTATACAGATCTTCCGATCTATCTTGAAAATGCTGCCGAGCTATGTGTCAGAAACGACAAGAATTTCCTGACAAAAGATTCTCTCGTCATTACCGCCTCTGCATCAGGTGATACAAAGGAGATCCTTGAAGCAGTCAAAATGTGCAAAAAGATCGGCATTCGAACAGCCGGTTTTTCAAAGAATGCAGAAACGCCGCTTGCAAAAGAGCTCGATCATTTGATCGCCAACCCTTGCGGGGACTGTGAAGATTCCTATTTGATGTTTTTCCTTCTGGGTCTTCGGCTTCTTTACAACAGAGGAGAGTTTCCGAACTATGTGAAATTCGCTGATCAAATGGGAACGCTGCATGAAAATCTTCTTTGCATCCGCGAAGAATTTGAACCAAAAGCCGCCGCGATCGCAAAAGCTTATGCAAAAGAGCCTTACAGCATTTTTGTCGGCTCAGGAACGCTCTGGGGGGAGACGTTCCTGTTTTCCATGTGCATCCTTGAAGAGATGCAGTGGGTCAGAACAAAATCTGTCACATCGGCTGACTTTTTTCATGGGACGCTCGAACTCGTAGATCACGATGTTCCGGTATTTCTGTTTAAGGGAGAAGACGAGTACAGAGTTTTGGATGAACGCGTCCAACGCTTCTGCGAGAAAACAACTGAAAAACTGACGGTCATTGATACAAAAGAATATAAGCTGGAGGGAATAGACGACGAATTCAGAGTCATCTGTTCTCCGATGATCCTTACGGCTCTGGTAACAGAGCGGCTTGCCGCTCATTACGAGCTGAATACCGGCCACAGTCTGAAATTCAGACGTTACTACAGACAATTTGATTATTAGGATATCCGGGAGGAACGCAAAATGAGCGATTCGATCGTTTCGCTGATCGATGTAGACAAATTCTTCGGCACGAATCATGTGATAAAAAAGATCAACCTGAACGTGCAGCAGGGCGAATTTCTGACGCTGCTCGGACCTTCCGGCTGCGGGAAAACAACGATCCTCCGAATGATCGCAGGATTTGAGGATTCAAGCGATGGAATCATTCTGGTGCAAGGGGAACGAGTCGAAGATAAGGAAGCATTTGAACGGGATGTTAACACAGTATTTCAGAGTTACGCCCTGTTTCCGCACATGACTGTTTTTGATAATATCGCATACGGCCTGACCGTAAAAAGGGTACCAAGGC
>CAZKCB010000310.1:0-2344 GCA_964550965.1 uncultured Oscillospiraceae bacterium | reverse complement strand
TATTTTACCCATTGATGTTTGGATCCAACCTTTCATCTCAAGGATGGTCAGAATTGCACCGATTTCCGCGGCCGGGTTTCCGCTCAAACGGCAAAGTTGATCTGCGGTCAGTTCACCTTGTTCAGCGATCAGCTCAAGCAGCTTTTTTTCGTCTTCTCCAAGAGCTTCAAATCCTGCTGTATCTTTGCATTTTTTAGTGATTCCAAGGCCTGAAAGGATATCGTCAAGAACAACGATGGGCGTAGCTCCGTCCTGGATCAGTTTATTCGTTCCAATGCTGTAAATCGAATTGATGTTTGCGGGGACTGCAAACACCTCTCGTCCTTGCTCTGCTGCACATTCCGCCGTGATAAGGGAACCGCTTGAAAGCCCGGCTTCGGCAACAACGACTGCCCGTGAAAGGCCGCTGATGATCCGATTTCTTTGGGGAAACTGAAACGCAAGCGGCGGGCTGCCCGGAGGATATTCGGATAGAAGCAGACCTTTCTTTTTTATTTTTCCCATCAGTTCCATATTGCTTTTCGGGTAGCAGACATCTATGCCGGAACCAAGGACCGCAATGGTTTTTCCGTTTGCATCCAAGGCACCTTTATGGGCTGCGGAATCAACTCCGGCGGCCATTCCGCTTACTACAGTAACACTGTGTTCCGCAGCTTTTTGTGCGATCTGATAAGCCGCCCATCTTCCATAAGGCGTACCTCTTCGGGCTCCCACGACAGCAAGGCAAAGAGTCTCACAAAGAGAAAGCTCGCCTTGATAATAGATTCGTTTCGGCGGGTTTTTTATAAAGCGATGGAGTGCAGGATAGTTTTCGGAATCGATATCTACCGTTCCGATCTCATTTTCATAGTTCAAGACGATTCTCCTTTCCTTCTTTTTTGGTTCGATAGCGAAGCGCCTCTGCCACATGAGAAAGTTTGATCTTTTCGCTTCCCGAAAGATCTGCGATCGTACGCGAGATTTTGAGGACTTTTTGATGAGCGCGGGCAGAAAGCCCGTATTTTTGAAAGGCCATACGCAGAAGTTCTGTGCTTTCTCTATCGATATCACAGTATTTTTTGATGAGTGGCGGGGGCAGTTCAGAGTTGTAGGATATGGTTTCCTTCGAATAGCGTGCGATCTGTATCTCTCTTGCTGCTTCAACTTCCCGCCGAAGTTCCGCTGAGCTTCTCGCTGCTTTTTCAGGAATGGCCTCTCCGGTGAGTTCGGAAAAACCAACTGGGAGGATCGCAACTTGCATGTCGATCCGATCGACAAGCGGGCCCGAGATTTTGGAAAGATATTGATGTATCTGGTAGTCGGTACAAGTGCATTTATGCGTGTTATCGCCCAGATATCCACAGGGGCAAGGATTTAGGGCGGCTACAAGCATGAATTTTGCAGGAAAAGAAATAGCCGTTGCAGCTCTTGATATCGTAACATGTTTATCTTCCATCGGCTGCCGCAGGACTTCGAGGACACTGCGCCGAAATTCCGGCAATTCATCAAGAAAGAGGACGCCGTAATGCGCTAGCGAAATTTCGCCGGGTTTTGGTCTGACGCCTCCTCCGATCAAGGCGATCGGCGAAATCGTGTGATGAGGACTGCGAAACGGTCGATCCGCAATCAACCCGTGGCCTTCCGGCAATTCGCCGATAACGCTGTATATTTTTGTGACTTCAAGCCGTTCCTGATATGTCATCGAAGGCAGTATTCCGGGAAGGCGCCTTGCCATCATGGTTTTCCCGGCCCCGGGCGGCCCGACCATCATAATGTTGTGGGCCGCAGCCGCCGCGACCTGCAGGGCACGTTTGACCTCTTCCTGCCCTGCCACGTCGGCAAAGTCCCCTGCCTCTATGTTTGCTATGGCAGGGGACTTCCGGGGCCTCCACAGGTACCTTTCGATCGGCGCGGTTCCGGCAAGGTGTGCCGCTACTTCTGACAAATGAGTGGCTGCATAAATATTCACATCTTCAAGGGCCGCCACCTCTTCGGCATTTTCCAAAGGGAGGATCAGGTCACGGATCCCCTGTTTTCTAAGGCCGATAGCAAGAGGCAGCGCACCGCGTATTCCAAGAAGCCCCCCGTCAAGAGAAAGTTCACCGAGCAAGGCTTTCTCCTTGACTGCTTCTTTGGGAATATCCCCGGCCGCAGCCATAACGCAGACGGCAATGGGGAGATCAAAGTGCGTTCCTTCTTTTTTCGTGTCGGCAGGAGAAAGATTGACTGTGATCCGTTTCATCGGAAACGAAAATCCGCCGTTTACAACGGCGGTTCTGATCCGTTCCTTCGCTTCTCTGACAGAAGCATCCGGAAGGCCTACGATAGTAATGTTCGGAAGGCCCGGGGACAGGTCGGTTTCGAC
>CAZKCB010000309.1:0-2351 GCA_964550965.1 uncultured Oscillospiraceae bacterium | reverse complement strand
AAAAGATATAGACGAACCACGAGCCGCCTACAGCCGCCTCTGAAATCGGCTAAAATGCGGTCAGTTCAAAAGCATATAATAATACAAGGTAAAGCCCTGTTGCCAGTACTACCGCCTGCCAATGACCCGCGAGAGCCTGACGAGCCCACCTTCGGATATTGCTTGCGCTTGCCGTCACGATAATGTTATTGTTCATTATATTAATCTCCTACTTATTTAGTTTTTATACGTTTTAAGTATATACAATTTAAGGGGTAAAAGCAAATGCTATACTATGCAAATTTTAAGGATTAGTGTATACTATTTATCGAGGTGATGAATGATGCGACAAACAATGTCAGTCAATGTAAATTCTTATAAATACACAGTAACGACAGAAACAGGTCTTTTTTTTAGATTGGGGACGATCATAAATGAACTCTACCCGGGAAGAAAGATCGCCGTCATTACCGATGATACGGTTCGAGAGCTTTATGAAGAATATTTAGCGAAACAAATGGACGAAGCCGGGATCCCCTGGAAACTGATTTCCCTTCCCCCAGGAGAAGTGAGCAAATCTTTTTCGACGCTTCCGAAGCTTTATAGCAGCTTTCTTGATTTTCAGCTTACAAGAGATGACGTCGTTGTCGCCTTCGGCGGCGGCGTGATTTTGGACATAGCCGGTTTTGCAGCGGCAACTTTTATGCGCGGTGTAAATCTGATCCTGTTCCCGACCACACTGATGGCGATGGTCGATGCGAGCATCGGCGGAAAAAACGGCGCAAACCTTCCAGAAGGAAAAAATATGGCCGGAACCTTCTTCCAACCCGATCACGTCCTGATCGATCCGGGCTTTGTCAGAACACTGCCGGATGAAGTCTTAGCCGACGGAATGGCAGAAGTCATCAAGTACGGCTGCGTTTTTGATCCAGACCTTTTCTCCGACCTGATGGCACGCGTTGAAAAAGGCGATGCTTCCGGCATGGAATCGATCATCTATCGCTGCTGCCTGATCAAAAAACAAGTCATTGAGCAAGACGGCCGCGATAATGGCATTGCTATGCTTTTGAATTTCGGGCATACACTCGGTCACTGCATCGAGGATTATTATCCCGACAGTGCTTATACTCACGGTCAGGCTGTTGCGATCGGCATGTATGCCACCGCCATGGCCGGAGAACGCCGCGGACTTACAGCACCGGGCACCGCAGAGTATTTGAAAAACCTTCTTGTCTCTTACGATCTTCCCTATGAGCTTCCCGCAGATGCAGACATCAACAGCATTGTGGAGACAGTCAAACGCGATAAGAAACGCCGCGGGGACAAACTGAATCTCGTTGTTCTCGAAAAGATCGGCAAGGGCTATCTTTACCAGATCGGCAAGGCCGATTATGCGAAATTCCTGACAGAAGCAGAATAGAAACATTTGAATTTAAAAAAGATATAAAAAAATGGATGGGGAACTCGAAAGAGTTCCCCATTATTATTTGCTTTTTCATAGATCAAACACAGATAAGGGCCAGTAAGCCCCTGCCTGCCTTGGAAACCGCTCGTTCTTCGAATGTTTATAGGAATCAGCGAGTCAAGCAGGCCAATGTTCATTCTCGAACTCGGACGGTTTCTACGGCAGGCAGGGACTTGCTGGCCTTTCTATAAAATTTCTTGGTAATAATTAGAAATCAATTATTCTATTTTACAGAAAACATACATGATCATTCCTCTTAATTTTACATTTGCGCAGTACAATTATTATAAATTCAAAACCTATCATTACAAAAAGAAAGGACACTAAATAGATTTATTAAGAGGAAATATTGTAGGAGAAAAATAATGGATCAGCGGCAAAAAGATTTGACTTATATCATACAGGAAAAGCAAATCAGAACTGTGTTCCAACCTATCATTTCTATCAGGGACGGCACTGTATTAGGATTGGAAGCGCTTAGCAGGATCACTTGCGAAACTGAGTTTTCAAATCCCGAGGAATTGTTTAGAGCGGCTGAGGAATATAACCGTTTGTGGGACTTGGAGCTGCTTTGCAGAACAACAGCACTTGAATCGGCATATAAATTTATGATTCCCCCTTACCATAAAAAGCTTTTCCTAAATGTAAATCCAAATATTATGCATGATGAAACCTTTAAAAGAGGTTTCACAAAAGAATTTTTGAGGCAATACAAAATTGCACCGCAGCATGTTATTTTTGAAATAACCGAAAGAAATGTTGTAAAAGATATGGCCGGTTTTCGTTCAACCATCAGCCATTACAAAAGCCAGGATTTCAGAATTGCCATTGACGATGCAGGCGCGGGATACTCAGGTTTAAATCTGATCAGTGAGGTCAATCCTAATTACACAAAATTGGATATAAA
>CAZKCB010000308.1:0-2358 GCA_964550965.1 uncultured Oscillospiraceae bacterium | reverse complement strand
GAAAGCGGAATGGAGATCTCAGTACAAGAGCTCTCTCAGATCGCCGAAAGTCTGGTTCAAAACGGAATGGACTTCTTAGCGCACTCTGTCAAGGGCCTTTAAGATACCATAGAGGATCGCTTGCGGTCTTGGCGGGCAGCCCGGCACATAAACATCGACGGGGACGATCGAATCGATCCCATTGCTTGTGGCATAGCTGTCTCTAAAAATCCCGCCGCTGCAGGCGCATGCCCCTACCGCTACCACAAGCTTCGGGTCGGGTGTTGCTGCATAGGTTTTTTGCAAGGCAAGCTGCATATTACGGGTCGCCGTGCCAGTAACCAGGAGCATGTCCGCATGCCTCGGGGACGCGACAAAGCTGATCCCAAACCGTTCTATATCGTTAAATGGATTATTAAGGCCGTTGATTTCATAATCACAAGCATTACATGATCCGGAATCGACTTCTCTTATTTTTAAACTTCTGCCAAACATTTTGCGAATGCCTGCTTTTAATTCTTCGGCAATTGCTTCTTCTGAAAGGCTCAATGCATCTTCTTCAGAAACCGTATAAGTCTCTGCATGGAGTTTCTTCTTATCTTTTTCGGCAAGTTCGATCCGATCCGTCATCCGAATGGCCTTTTCAGGGCAGATATCTTCACAGAGGACGCAGAAAATACACTGGTCGAGGTTGATCCCGGCTTTCTTGGTGACGCGGTCAAGTATGATCGCTTTCGACGGACAATGTGCAGCACAGACTCCACAGCCTATGCAACGCAGCGGATCGACCTCGGGACTTCCGATGATCCCGTCGATATTGACCGGTTTATTCGGAAATTCCTGTGTCAATCTTCCGTATTTTATTATCTTCTTCGCACTTTTAAACATAGTTTCCCCTCAAGGTTTTGTTATTAAAGATCGTTTCCGGCATAAGACAGGTTGAAACTTTTATTGACCAGCGGAAAATCCGGTACGATGTTCCCTCTCACGGCCTCGCAGAGAGCCGGCCAATTGCAAAACGAAGGTGTCCTGACCTTGTATCTGAAAATCGTGTCGTTTTCGCCAGTCATAAGCCAATGCACGTTCTCCCCTTTTGCTCCTTCATTCATTCCAAAAGCAAAACGGTAGGCTGGAAGATGCCCTATTTCACATTTGATTTCGCCTTCCGGTAAGGCTTCGATCACAGATTGCATGATGCCTATCGATTCAAAGCACTCAAAAATCTTTACATCCAAACGGCTGCTGATATCTCCATCCTTCTCTTCGGCAATTGAAAAATCGATTTTCTCGTAACGGCTGTAAGGAAAGTCTTTTCTCACATCGTTCGATGTCCCCGAAGCTCTTCCTCCCGGACCGACTGTATTCAAATCGATGGCAATTTGGTGCTTCAATATCCCGGTATGTTCGACTCGATCAGCAAACAAACTGTTTGCCTTCACAATGTCGACCGTATCACTCAGTTCTTTTCTGATTTTTTCAAGCTGTGGCAGCAAGCTTTCTTTTTTCCCCTGAAGGAAATCTTTTCTTATTCCTCCCGGCTGATTGACACTTCTTAAGAAGCGCATTCCACAAGTTTCAGCAGCCATTCGAAAGGCCCAGCCGCGCAGCATACGATACTGGAAAGTGGCAAAGCCGTAGGCAGCATCAAGACAAACACCGCCCAGATCTCCGAGATGGCTTGTCAGCCGTTCCAGCTCTGCAAAGAAAACTCTTGTAAGCGCAGCCCTTTCGGGTATTTCAACACCTGCTATCTTTTCGACAGCCTGACAGTAGGCTAAAGAATTTGAAAAGCTTTCGTCCCCTGATATCCGTTCTGAAAAATAAAGACCTCTCTCTATGGTTTCGCCTTCGCAAAGTTTTTCTATCCCTTTATGTACAAAATAAAGCTGCGCCTCCAGATTGATCACCGGCTCTCCTGCTACACTGAATCGGCAGTGCCCCGGTTCAATGATCCCCGCGTGTACAGGTCCTACGGGAATCTCATAGATCCCTTCTCCTTCTACCATCGAAAAGACCATCTTCTTGTCTGCAAATGGTAGTCGTTTCGTCTTATCGAATTCTTTTCGCAGCGGGTAGGCACCATCCGGCCAGTTTCCATGAAACACCATTCTTTTCGGGTCGGGATGCCCCTCTGGTTCAAGACCAAAAAGGTCTTTGATCTCGCGTTCATATCCCGCCGCAGCCGGAACCGTTTCGGAAATAGAAAGAAAACGCGGAAAAGCAGGATCTATCATCGTTTTCAGGATATATACCGATCCATTTGTTCTATCAGCAAAGGTATAGTAAATCGCAAAAGCATTTTCGCGATCACGCTCATCATTTGCAAAAAGTAAAATCAAAGGAAAGGCAAATTCTCTATTTAAAATCTCCGCAGCTCTG
>CAZKCB010000307.1:0-2369 GCA_964550965.1 uncultured Oscillospiraceae bacterium | reverse complement strand
TGTAAAGAAAAGGGAAAAACTAAACCGTATTTTAAGCGAAAAAAAAGGACAGCCTTTCGAACGTGTTTCTAAGGATACGGACAGAGATTATTTTATGGAAGCAGAAGAAGCAGTAAACTACGGTATCATCGATAAAATCTTTCATTCCAGAAAAATAAAGGGATAATCTCGCCATAACGGAAAGGGAGTATTATGGGAAAATACGATGAAACAAAGCAATTGAAGTGTTCCTTCTGCGGAAAGCCTCAGGATCAGGTCCGTCGGCTTGTCGCGGGACCGAATGTCTACATTTGCGACGAGTGCATCGAACTATGTCAGGACATTATCAAAGAAGAACTTTCCGCTATGGGAGAGGAAGGCATTGGACTCTTTGAGTCACTTACGCTGCCAAAACCGAAGGAGATCGCTCTCGCGCTTTCTGATTATGTCATAGGACAGGAAGATGCCAAAAAATCACTGGCAGTTGCTGTTTACAATCACTATAAAAGAGTCGGAGCAATGGGTAACATCGAAGGCGATGATGTAGAAGTTCAAAAGAGCAACATCGTTATGATCGGCCCCACCGGTTCCGGTAAAACTTTGCTTGCGCAGACACTTGCCCGCATTCTCGATGTGCCTTTTGCGATCGCAGATGCGACTGCACTGACCGAAGCCGGTTATGTAGGTGAGGATGTAGAAAATATTCTGCTCAAGTTGATCCAGGCAGCAGATTATGATTTAGAAAAGGCCCAGAAGGGTATTATATATGTCGACGAGATCGACAAGATCGCAAGAAAATCGGAGAACCCTTCGATCACAAGAGATGTAAGCGGAGAAGGCGTTCAGCAGGCTTTGCTTAAGATCCTCGAGGGTACCGTTGCAAGCGTACCGCCGCAAGGTGGGAGAAAGCATCCACATCAGGATTTCCTGCAATTTGACACGACAGATGTTCTGTTCATTTGTGGTGGTGCATTTGATGGTTTGGATAAAATCATTCAAAGGCGCATCGGAGAAAAAACCATCGGCTTCAATTCCGACATGAAGACAAGCAAGATCGAGGGTTCGGAACTGCTGAAGCAAGTTCAGGCAGAGGATCTGTTGAAATACGGTCTGATACCTGAGTTTATCGGAAGACTTCCGGTCATGGTCACATTGGACGAGCTTTCCAAAGAAGCTTTAGTCCGTATTATAAAAGAACCTAAAAATGCTATTCTGAAGCAATATAAGAAGCTCTTCCAGCTTGACGGCGTTGAGCTCGAAATCGAAGACGATGCCATCGTCAGAGTAGCAGAAAAAGCAATTGAGCGTAAGACAGGCGCCAGAGGGCTTAGGAGCATTCTGGAACATATCATGACAGACATTATGTTCGAGATCCCTTCGAGAACGGATATCAGAAAATGTATCATAACGAAGGGTACCATTGACCACAATACAGGGCCGGCTCTTGTGCTTACAGACACAAAGCAGATCGAGAAAAAACAAAAAGAAGAGACTGCATCGTAAAAGCTGAGCAGACGGCCGCAAGGCCGCCTGTTTTCAACTGAGGAGGGTGGAGAAATGACAGAAGAAAACAATAGAGACGACGATCGTATCGAATTGACGGAAGGCGCAGACGAAATCATGCCTATGATTCCGCTACGGGGCTTATCCATTTTTCCTTCTATGGTGCTTCACTTTGACATCGGAAGGGAAAAATCGATCAGCGCCTTGGAAAAGGCAATGATGATGAATCAGAAGGTCTTTTTATCGACGCAGATGAATCCCGATATGGATCTTCCGACCCGTGATGACTTTTATCAAGTAGGAACGATTGCAAAGATCAAGCAGATGTTGAGACTGCCAGGCGATACGATCCGTGTGCTCGTTGAAGGCGTAAGCCGCGGAAAAATCGTCGATTATGTTTTTGAAGTACCTTATTTTAAATGCCGTGTTATGCCGATCGAAGAAGAGGAATATGAAAAGCTTCCTCCGCGTATCGTTGCTTTGATGCGGACGGTTCTTGCTTCCTTTGAAGAGTATTTGAATATCAATCCCAAGATTTCACCGGAGATTTTCGCATCGGTTGCTTCTGTAGAACAACCGGGCAGACTTGCAGATGTGATCACTTCACACCTCGATATCAAAATCGAGGAAAAACAGGAAGTTCTTGAGGCCTTTGACATCGAAAACCGAATGGAGATACTCAGTGCGATCCTGAATAAGGAAATCGAGATACTCAATATCGAACACGCGATCACGAGCAAAGTAAGAACGCAGATCAATAAGAGCCAGAGAGATTATTATCTGAAAGAGCAGCTTCGTGTGATCCAGGAAGAACTGGGCGAAGGCGAAAGTACCGACCTCGGCGACCTGCGCTCGTACAAGGGCATTGCGGAAGGGGTCGAGAACTC
>CAZKCB010000306.1:0-2379 GCA_964550965.1 uncultured Oscillospiraceae bacterium | reverse complement strand
AAGGAACTTCGGTTGGAGAACGGTGCCTTGTTTTGATTTACAAAGAAAACGGACTCGGGATCAATCGAAGAGCGTTCTTAGCAAGCAAAAAAGTTGGCAGCAGCGTTTTGAGAAATCGAGCCAGACGACTACTAAGGGAGAGCTATCGAGTATTAGAAAATGATATCAAGAAAGGCTACGACCTTATTTTTGTTGCCCGAAAAACTATTATCAATTTGAAATGTGCGGATGTGAAAAAATCTATGGAAGCCGCAATCAAAAAAGGAAAATTGAACGAAAAGATCAGGTGAGACTATGAAAAGAATCCTTATATTACTGGTCAGAGGATATCAAAAAATAATTTCGCCGCTGTTTCCGGCCACATGCCGGTTTTATCCCACGTGTTCTGCGTATTTTATCCAAGCAGTGGAAAAATACGGAGCAGCCAAGGGAACCTTTATTGGAATGAAAAGAATTTTGAAGTGTCACCCTTTCAACCCGGGAGGCTATGATCCTTTGAAATGAACTGGAGGATAAGGAATGACCACGTACGAAAAAGTAATGTCTGTCATCGCTGAGCCGATGGGATGGTTGCTGTCGTTTTTGTATGATTTTATTGGAAACTACGGAATTACACTTATCATTTTTACGCTGTTAGTCAGAGGCTGCCTTTTTCCGTTATATGCGGCGCAGCTGAAGAGTTCTTCAAGAATGAAGGACGTACAGCCTAAAATGCAGGCTTTGCAAAAAAAGTATGCAGGCGATAAAGAAACTCTAAATATCAAGATGATGGAGCTCTACAAGGAAGAAAAATTCAACCCGATGGGAGGATGTCTTCCGATGTTGGTGCAGATGCCTATTATCTTTGCGCTTTTTGTTTTACTTAGAAATCCGATCATGTTTATCTCAGATCCGTCCATGCTGATGGCAGTTCATGAGTCGTTTTTCTGGGTGCCTGACCTTTCACAGCCGGATCCATGGATCCTGCCGATCGGCGCAGGTATTGCAACCTTCTTCTCCTTCTCAATGACACAGGCAATGAGTCCGACTACTGATATCGGCGGTGCCACAAGCATGATGAAGATGATGAAGTATTTTTTCCCCGTCATGATCGTGTGGATGGGAAGATCTTTTCCCGCGGGATTGGCAATGTATTGGTTTGTAGGAACTCTGTTTATGATATGTCAGACGTTTGGAATGAACAAATGGAAAGCAAAGAAAGCCGCCGGAGCAAAAAAACCGGCGAAAAGCAATGCTCGATAGGAGGAACAGGGAATGGAATATTCGGAAAAATGGGGTAGAGACGTCGAAGAGGCCGTCAACCTTGCCCTTGCGGATTTAAGCTTAGAACGCGATCAAGTTGAAATAATCGTTCTGGAAGAACCGTCGAAAGGATTTTTCGGAATCGGCTCAAAGCTTGCAAAAGTAAGAGTTCAAAAAGCGACAAAAGAAACGAAAAAGCCACAGGCACCCCAAAAAGAAGAAGTGCCCGAGCGTAAAGAATTCAAAGAAGAAAAGAAAGCTCCTGCAAAACCGGTAGAAGCGCCTCAGAAAACAAGCGAAGCGCGGACAGAAGCCCGCCCACCGCAGGAAAATCGTCCGAAGCCGCAGAACGTAGAGCCGAGAGAAGCCGTTTCCGCTGAAAACAGCGCAAACATTCGAATCAGACCCGAGAACCTTCACGAAGTCACCGAAGAACCCGCACTCGACTTCTTAAAAGATGTTACGGCAAAGATGGGCCTTGAACTCAGCGTAAAAGCCATGGCAAATGATGAATGCCTTTTCTTTGATATCACCGGTAAAGATTCCGGAAGCATCATCGGGAAAAGAGGTCAGACACTCGATTCGATCCAGTATTTGACCAGCCTCGTTGTGAACAAGGATTCAAACAAATACACAAGAGTCATCGTGGATGCTGAAAATTACAGACAGAAACGAGAAAAGACCTTAGAACAACTTGCAAATCGTCTTGCCGAAAAAGTACGCAGAACCGGAAAGAGCGTCAGGCTTGAACCGATGAACCCGTACGAAAGAAAAGTGATCCATGCCACTCTGCAGAAGAATCCGGCGGTCACCACAAGAAGCGAAGGTGAAGAGCCATACAGAGGGGTCATCATCGAGCAAAAATAGCGACCTTAAACCTGCGGCTTCGGCCGCAGGTTTTTTGATTCATGAGAGAAACGCCAGACAGATAAAATCGTTCAGTAAAAGAAAACACGCATATTAACTAAAACATTGAACACCTCTTTTGGCAAAAAATATAAATGCGAAGACGAAGAAGAAAAAACAACAAAAAACGTTGAAATAAGAACAATAGGCGAAGCAACGACAAGGGAAAAAAGAAATAAATATTCACAAAATGGCACTGTTTAGTAAATAATAAATAACCAAAAAAGATAA
>CAZKCB010000305.1:0-2418 GCA_964550965.1 uncultured Oscillospiraceae bacterium | reverse complement strand
AATAAACAACATGGAAGTACGTCTCAACGGCATTTGCCGGAATTGCCTGCGCAAGAAACAAGGACGCCGGACAAAAAAAGAGAAACGCTAACGCCGATTACGTTCAGGGCCTTTTTACGACTTAAGTTGGTTCATATCTCTGATTTGAACCATGATGCCGGACAGACAAGAAGCACAAAGGTTCAAGTCGGAGACTTGAACCAACGGAGGTGGATACTGGAAGCAACAAAATTACTCGGGATTAGGCTGACGATATAGGATTCGGGGGAAGCAAAGGTTGCAGAAATTCAATCAGCTCCGGGATCCGTTCCGTAACGACAATCTATATCCTTTCGTGCTTTATTTCTCCGTACTCATGAATGAGGACATTTCGTTGACCGGTGATTTTTTTCCAGGGAATTTCAGGATGGGCCATTTGAAAAGCGGCAGAAATATTATTTGCCGCTTCGCCGATGATCTCAGTGTTCCGTTCTACGGCATTCCGCAGCAAACGATCTGATAATAGTCATTGTAGGTACGAAAAGAAACAAACTGTTTTACCGCCATTGCCGCATCCAGCATGTCCCAGAGATATGCAGCGTCGCGCTTATCTGGCCGCATATACCACCTCTTTGGATGTCATAATCGAATGCCGGCGGAAAGGGTTGCTGATTGCTCCTTTTTCCACAAGATCAATTTCGCGTCCAAAAATCGCTTTCAGTTCATCTTTCATATCAACAATGTCATAAAGACTCCATCCTGCGTTTTCTTGAAAGCTTAATAGAACGTCCACATCGCTGTCCGGCCTGAAATCATCGCTGAGAACTGATCCAAACAAAGAAAACTCTATTACCTGCCAGCGCCGGCAGAAATCCCCTATTTTGTCCATCGGAATGTTTATCTAAGGGAAAATCCTTACCTGCAGGTTTGTGTCATTGTCCGGCAGCGCATCCTGGCAGGGAACCACGGCGAATGATCGGGCATAACCTGATGACCTAACCACCTGAAAGTGGCGCGAGGTCACGCGTAACCTTCAGGTCACGCGTGCCTGGGCCGACAGTGCAATCCAGAAAATATTTCTTCATCTACCTTTCAGTTTCTACACAATTCTATAAGTTTTGAGTGTCTCTATTTTCGAAAGAATCCGGCTTTATCAACTATTTACAAAAACAAATTACAGAACGGAAACCCCTGTGTCACGTAAACAATTAAATTTATTCAACCAAATAGCCGGACAGTAGTGTGAATATGCCGATAAAAAATAAAAGAGATGCGCACTGTCTATAATAGTATAAACGCTTAGGAGAACAGCATTAAATATGATAAAATACACTACAAAAGTAAACGGCAGGCAGATGAAATAAAATAATTTATGAGGTCAAATTTAAATTAGCGATTTCGTCAAGAAAAACAATAGCGGACGCAAATTTAATGAACATTGAAAATTGTATAAATAGTAGAAAGCATAGAGGCGGATTTACGGCAATTGAAATTGTCGCCGTTATTCTGATTATTGCCATTGTTGGCGTAATTGCCGTATCGCGCATTACTTCGACTAAAATTTACAACGTTGCCGCCGAGGTGGAGATATTAAAAGCAAATTTACGCTATGCACAGTTTCGAGCCCTGTCTGATGCGGATACAAATTATGGTGTTAATAATGTCACGTGGGGAATATCACTTTCCGCAAACTCCTATACTTTGCAGAGGAATGGTGCGGCTGCGACAACGTATTTCCCGGGTGACAACTCGCCAACGCACAATCTTCCAAGTGGTATTTCTATAACACAAGGTGCGGGAACAACTATTATCTATAGTGTATGGGGAATTCCATCGGCAACCCCTGTAACAAGCAATATAGCTATTACCGTCACAGACTGGTCTTCTCCCCAAACAATTACAGTCACACAAAATACAGGATTCATCCCATGAAACTGTTTTGCAGACAAAATGATAAAGGGTTCACCCTTATTGAGAGCATTATCACAATAGTAATTGCAGCCATTCTGGGAGTGATGATGTTTACTTACTCTAATACGTCCTATACCAAGAGCTCCTCGTCTTTAATTAAGACCACAAAAACGTTTGCGCTGCAGAAAGTGATGGAGAATATATTTACGGATTATAATTTAAACTATAAGACAAATCTGGTCGGCATCAAGACAAAGATTGGCAGCACTGCGTCGCCGCAGCCTCTCACGACTGTTTATGGCACGTATACACTAGTATATAATGATTTCATAAAATTTGTCGGTTATGCTGAAACGCTCATTGTTAGTGGTGATTCTCAAAATATACTTAAGGTAACCATAAAAAATGATTTAGGCGAAACACTGTCAATATTGCTTACAAATGTAGTTACGCAATAAGAGGGTTATGAGCAAGCTTGCATTAAATAATCAGGGCTTTACCTTAATTGAAATTATCGTATCTTTTGTG
>CAZKCB010000304.1:0-2439 GCA_964550965.1 uncultured Oscillospiraceae bacterium | reverse complement strand
GATTGTAGATATTTGATTCTGTTTTCAAAACTGTTTTTAAGCAAATCTTCATATTCGTCATCTTTAAAGTTTGGCAGGAACCCTTCGATGTCCATTGTCATCATACCGGGAACCGTTCCAAACGATTTGAGCTCTATGGTCTCGTCAACGATGCTCTCCACGATTCCGATCGTGACCTCTTTCGGAATCTTTTTGTCGAGGAAGTGTCCTGTGTTGACGATGTAGCAGGAAACGCCCTTTTCAAACAGGCCCTTGAACTTCTCGTAATCCTGTTCCAGTGCATAGGTTCTGAACGGATTGGCATAGGGTTCAAAGACAAGTGCGTCTCTGTCTGTTCCCTGCAAAAGCTTTTCGGCGGTGCTTCTCTTTGTTGCGAGGCAGGCACCCATTACCGAAGCCAGGACAGGGTCATCGATCTTTATGACCGGCGGCAAGGTATGATCCTTCATCAGCCATACGATGGTATTGATCGGCTCATCCATCTTGTCAACACGGTTCGGTGCCCAAAGTTTGGATTTGATTGCACGGCCGTTTCCATTACGGACATCTTCGGTGACCGGGACCATCTTTCCTTCGCTGTCGATCGTCGCACCGCAATTTTGAATTGTGATCAGGAACTTGTTGTCCGGTGAAGCCAAAAGATAGTACTTTGTTTTATCAAAGTACGAAGGCTCAAGTGCAACAGTTGAACCATTCTCCATCGAAATGATATAGGCATCATCATGAAGTACGGTAACGTCATATTTTCCATCGTGCTTTGCATGGGTCAAAGTTGATTTTCCCGAACCCGAGAGACCAAATACGCCCATAACGTGCTTTCCGCCGTCTTTTTTTACCATTCTCTTGAGCCCGCCGTGGCAGGAAGCGTAACCATTTCTGTTTGCAACTCCCCAAGCGAGGGTCAAGGTACCTTTTTTATGTTCTCCGAAATAACGGAGACCAAGCAGGCAGGCACAGTTATGCTTGGGATCAAAATAAGCAAGGCCGTTCGGATATCTGGGGTCTTTCCAATCCGGATCCGACAGAAGGAAAAGGTCCGGCTCGTTGCCGATCTTCTTTGATCCGGCATACATTTCGTCATAAGCATCGTTGAGATACTGGAAATTCAAAAGCCAATTGTATAATGTGTTTTCATAGGTTTCAGGAACAAGCAGGTTTGCTTTGACCATGAAATCCTTGTCCAGACCAATATATGCAACGCTGTGAAGCATTGTTTTATATCTGGTCTTATATACTGCCTCGCGGAGGATCGCTGCGATATCTGCCTCGACAACGCCTTTTTCACCGAGGATGATTCTCGCTCCCGCAAATCTTCCAACGGTCTCGCCATCATTGAAAAGCAGGATCTGCGCATCTTCAGGGAGGCCGATTTTTGTCGGTTCGAAAACGGGCATATCCAATGCGATGGTTCCGGTGGAGCCCTTTGCCATTTCATACGCTTTCTTTAAATCGACGATCTTCCTCACATTATTGCCATAAAAAGCCGTTTCTATGGTCGTGCGAGAAAGAGAAAACGCGATATTACCTGGCCCAATTTCCTCTCTCCGGAAATTTGCATTTGTTGTCATTGTAAGATCCTCCTTGTTTCTTTCATTTTCATTTTAGTATTTGATATAATCCACGATCTTCATTTCATTGTTGATCGGTTCGAGATAATAGATCCAATGGTAAGCGGTTTTTACGCTCCTACCGTTTTCGGTTTTTGTGATCTCCTCATACGTCCAAACGTAGAACCCTTGCCCGCCTTTTCGGATCTCTCCGATTTCAAGAAGTTCGAACGTCTCATCGATCTTTCCGACCTTGGAGTAACTGCTTGCATTTCGGTAGGCTCTGCTGCCGTCCTTAGTCAGATCGATCACTGCATCGCTTCCGCCGTTGACATAATCGATCCAGCCCGAATCAAAGGCCATCAGGGTCTTTACGATTTCCTGATCATAGAGGATCGGATCGCCGTTAGTGGCTTTTCCCAAGACATTTTCGGCAAGCGGTTCAGACCTGTTGATCGCGGAAACGCCATAGTCTCTTCCGCTTTTATAAGCCAAATCCTTGTTTGCGACAACAGACTTGATGTTTTTATTGCTTACAGCCGCCGCCTCGATCAGAGTGGTCTTGTCAGCAGCAGGGTTTGTATCGATCACTTTTGGCTCCTCTGCGGGTTTGGTCGTTTCCTCTTCCACAGCGGGTTTCGTTTGTTCTTCTTTTGTGGTTTCCTTCTTGGGTTCTTCTCCATCATTGTTGAAAAGACCTGTAACTCCTTCTTTCCAGTCGATGAGAGTGCCTACAATCGCAGCCTGTGCCTTTATAGCGATCTCTCCGGCGGCGCTGTTCGGCGCAAAATATTTGAGACCAAGTGCCGCGATTTCGACTGCAAGAATAAGACAGACGAGAACAAGCAGGATCCGGCCAATGCCGAACTTGCCTCTTGACCATTTCTCAGTC
>CAZKCB010000303.1:0-2439 GCA_964550965.1 uncultured Oscillospiraceae bacterium | reverse complement strand
CCAGGGATATTTTAACATCCCGGTAGATCATCTTCTCGGAATGCCTATCCTTGTAAAATACTTTAAAGAAATGCATCTTGACGATCTCGTCGTCGTTTCACCGGATCACGGCAGCGTGACCAGAGCAAGAAACATGGCACATCCTCTCGACGCACCGATTGCCATCATCGATAAGAGACGGCCGAAAGCAAATGTATCGGAAATCATGAACATCATCGGAGACATTGAAGGCAAAACAGCCATTCTTGTTGATGACATGATCGATACTGCAGGTACCATCACCAATGCAGCAAATGCGCTCATGGAGATGGGAGCGAAAGAGGTCTACGCCTGCTCCACCCATGCGGTGCTTTCAGGTCCCGCGATCGAGCGGATCCAGGATTCAGCGATCAAAGAAATGGTGCTTCTCAATACCATTCCGCTTCCGCCGGAAAAGCATCTCGATAAGATCAAGGTACTTTCAGTAGCGCCTTTGTTTGCAGAAGCAATGATCCGTATTTTCACGAACGATTCTATCAGCAGATTGTTCGATTAGTGCCATGTATGTGATCGTTGGACTCGGTAATCCGGGGAAAAAATATGAACAGACAAGGCATAATATCGGCTTTATAGCTGTTGATCAGTTGGCCGAAAAATACGGGATCAAGGTCAATCGGATCAAGCATAAGGCTTTGGTCGGAGAAGGACAGATCGCCGGCGAAAAAGTTATTTTAGTGAAACCTCAGACTTATATGAATCTCTCGGGCAATAGTGTCCGAGAGGTTGTTTCTTATTACAAACCCGATCTTGAAAAGCTTGTTCTCGTCTATGACGACATCGATCTTCCTACCGGAAGGATAAGAATCAGAAAAAACGGGAGTGCAGGGACGCACAACGGAATGCGTTCTGTTATTTATGACCTTGCACAAGACTCGTTTCCACGTGTCCGGATCGGTATCGGCGGAGAACGAAAAATGGAACTTGCGGACTATGTCACAAGCGGTTTTCGCAAAGAAGAAAAAGAAATCATGGAAGCCGGTGTTCTTAAAGCAGTAGCAGCGCTTGAGTGCATCATAGAAAAAGGAATATCCTCGGCAATGAACGAATACAACAGAAAGGAAGATCCTCCCGAAAAACAAAGTGTGAAAGAGAACAGGGAACAGAATGATCGATAATATCGGACGAAAGCATTTTCAGCAGCTGAAAGCATTCGCTAAAAATGCTTCGGGCATCACCAATATAACGGGAATTTCGGAGAGCAGATCGGCGGCTATTGCGGCTCAGATCGCCAGCGCAAGGGGTGGCCAGACCATGATCGTGACGTCATCCTATGGGAGGGCGAAACGGATCGCGGAGGATCTGCCTCTTTTTGTTGAGCAAAAAGTTCTGCTTCTTCCTGATGAGGATCGTTCGCATATGGCTTACGACGCAAAAAGCCATCATGGCTTGATCGAACGCCTTTCGGTCCTCACAGCCCTTGCAAAAGGAGAAGACTGCATCGTTGTTGCGCCGGCCCTTGGGGCAGTCAAAAAAATCGCACCGAAAGAGATATTCTGCCGCTATGGCGTATCTCTGCACGTTGGAGAGGAAGAAGAGCCCGAAGACCTTCGCAGAAAGTTTGCCTACATGGGCTATGAAAGAACCGGCCTTGTTGAAGCAAAAGGCCAATTCAGCTTTCGCGGCGGGATCCTTGATATTTATCCTCCGGACCTCGAATACCCTTGCCGTATCGAATTTTTCGATACAGAGGTCGATTCGATCCGTTTCTTTGATCCGTCGACGCAAAGATCTCTGCATAAAACAGAGCAGATCAAAATTTTCCCTGCGGAACAAATCATTCGGGAAGAATTTCTTTTTGAGCAGACAGCAACTCGGATCAAAACGGCCTATGAGCATTTTGCAAAAAAACTGAGCGGTGAAAAAAGGGAAATCCTTTCGGAACGCCTTAACCGCATCCTTGAGTATCTTTCCACCGGAACAAATATTCAGTATCTGGAGAATTATATTTCCTATTTCTATGAAGAAGCAGCCTATCTTTGGGACTATTTGCTTCCTTCAGCGGGTCTGATCGTTGATGACCCGAACCGCGTCGCAGAAGTTTTGGATTTTGCCGAAAAGGAATTTGCCGAAGATTTCAAAAATCGGATGGAACGGGGTGAAGCGGTTCCCGAGGATTTCGATAGCTTCTCCGGCGAAAAAGATTTTCAAAAGGCATATCAGGGCCGCCCTGTTTTTTCACTTGCCCCTTTCCCAAAAGCACTTTCTGATGCAGGTATACAAGAAAAAGTCATAGAGATCCAATCCAAACAGGCTCCTGTCTTTAACGGCAGAATGGATTTTTTGGAAACTGAGCTTTTGCGCTATGATAAGCTTTCCTATGATATTGTGATCGTATGTTCCACAGAAGAGCGATTGCGGAACATGAAAGATTTCGTTGAGCGCTGCAAACTCTCGACGCAG